>JAYWGA010000033.1:0-3040 GCA_043778525.1 bacterium | reverse complement strand
GTCCAATATTTGCATGCCAAGTATTAAAAGTAATGGTAGCATTTTTAAGATCAAAGCCACTAGGCACATTTATACCAAAACTCATCAAACATTGATTTTCTAAATATCCCAAAACAAAACACACGCCAGGTTCTTTAAAATTATTTGTATTTTGTCCAAAATAATTAAATACACTTATCACATCTTTGCCTAGAGTAGCTGAGGAAGTAGCTTTTTGTGCTTGATTTGAAAGTGTATAAATAGATTCAAATACTACTTTGTTTTGACTTACAAGATACAGCTCCTCTATAGCCTCACGGGAGAGCTCTTTATTGTATTTATCTTTATAACTTTTATAGATAGCATATAGCGCAGGATACTTACTACTTGAAGTAGAAACATTTCCAAACAAGCTTTCTACTTTTGTTAGGCTATCTATATCAGTGCCACTCAGCTCTGCCAAAGTAGAGCTGGATACAGTGCTTACACTGGTAGTAGAAATAACAGCGTCTATGTTTACAAGTTTTGATAATTCCCAAGTATAATATTCTTTCAAGTTATTTATGCTAGATCTTTGAGATATATCACCAAAAGTAGTTCTATCAAACTTTTTAAATACAGGCTCATACGCTACTTCATGGTTTAGCTGATTTATGTTTATAGGATAACCTAGGGCATTAGTATCTGTATAGATTTCAAAATTTACTTTATCTTTAAAGTTGGTAAATTCTTTCATACCAGTAATCTTCTCCAATAATTTACTAGTAGTACCCACCCTCAGACTTGATCTTATGTAGCTATATGCTCCATTCATAGTCTCACCTAACACATTTATGTTAGAAGAAATAATTTTATAGCCATATTTTTGTGTGTACTCTAAAGACCCAGTACAGTCACGGGTTACAAAATTATTTATAGAATAATCATAAGCAGCCCCAACACTATCACATACAAAAGCTACATTCACGCCATTATTCCTAGCTTGTAAGGCTATGTTTTTAGTTTCTTTTATAGAATAATCATTCTCTCTGCCTGCATCCAAAACTACAATACCCTGATATATTAAAAATACTTCCTCCAAGGCCTCTCTTGAGAGTTCATAATTTTTATTATCTTTTATATTTTTATAAAAGTAGTAGAGCTTTGAATCTTTATAGCTCACTGGCGAAGTGCTCATTATATTATCTATCTGCGCTTTGCTATCTATGCCAGCGAGCGCTAGCTCCGTCTGTGTGTCAGTACTCACTAGTCTTATATCTTCTTGCCTCACATCTTTTAACGAAAGTATTTTTGTACTGGTAGCCACAGGCAGTGTAGTAAAACCTAAATCACGAACACTAGCCACCCCTTCCACCACCGACAAGTTTTTTAAACTATTTCTATCAAATACTTTAAAGTTTGGAGCAGTATTGTATATTAGCTCCATATTTTCTCCATCAATAAAATTTGCAGAATTTGTATACACGCCATATATATTACTTGTCTGCTTTTGACTCTCGTTAAATATTTCTGTTGTATCTATTTTATATGGACCAAAAGAGTTAAAGTAGGTGGACACAGGTTTACCTAATTTTTCTGCAACTAGATATGTGCTAGTGGATGTAATTTTTGTTTTAATTCCGTCGATTATAAAATTTGAATACCATCCATGGTTTAGCGTTGATATATTTAAGCTAGAGGTACCTGAATTTATATACGGTTTTAGTTTTATATTAAAATCAATAAGCCAATTATAATTTACTCCAGTCTGAGACCAAGCAATACTTTTACTTTTTGTAGTAGTAGACACGCTTTTATACTGCTGCGCCTCTATCGGCAGATACAGTACATCCTCATTTACCATCCATAGCTCCTCCAAAGTCTCTCTAGAGAGATTTATATTAAAATTATTTTTAAAATATTTTATGACATTTGCTGAAGTGTCTTTTTTATAAAATCCTTTGCTGTCATTAAATATTTTTTTAATACTTTCAGTGCTTGTCGCACTACTATTCTTTATTTCATTATATGCTATTTCAGAAATTATAGTTTTGATATTACTATTATTCTCTACAGCTGCAGCGTCCCCTTCTACATTTTTGTATTTACCCAAAACTTTAGTATAAATATTAGTATCACCTAAAACAGTTATTAGCGGCACCACAAACTTAGCATCATTTTGCGACGCAGGTTTTACATAATTTATTTCTATATCAAATACAGAATTATTTTGATACACTATTTCATTTTGACTAGAGCTTATTCTTATTTCTGGTATAGGATTTTCTTTTGTTGCTATAGATTTGATTATTTTAGTAATATCCAAATTGTTATCTGTACCCACGAACAATTCTTTACTTTCGGATCTTATATTTGGGTTTGCTCTCCAGGTATAAAAATATTCAGCACTGGAATTCCCATAATATTGAGCCGTGTCATAGTTTGCAAGAACTATTGCAGCGGCATTACCTGATACAGGAGCTTGTGGACCACAGCCATTACATGAGCTCTGATTTCCTAGAGATGGTTTTAATTTTATTATAGCTTTATCTATTTCATTTGCCCTATTGTAAATTTCTTGATCTAAAGATAATACAAGGTCGCACGTACTTATTATTGTTGCCGACCCATTATAGTATGAACCAGATATACATTCATTGCTAAATGGATAATTATTAAAATACAAAGAATAGCCAATTTCTAATTTTAACCTTTTTTGCACTACACTAGTTTTATAGTTCTTTGTTTGAGATATCGTGTATTCCCCTACATCACTCGGCATACTTAGGTTTCCCTGAGTCAGTTCAAATATTTCATCCAATGCTATCGCGCTCAGCTCTTTATCTTTTTCATATTTAAAAATAGCATAGGCGTATTTCATAAATATTTCTTTGCGACAGTTTTTATTTTCTTGCGCACTCTCTGTACTTTTACAAACATCATAGGCTGCAAAATCTATTTGTATCTGTAAATCTTTTAAGATAATATCGGCATATTTTATATTCAAAGAATCTAGCTCTTTGAAAGTGTCTATACTTATTAGCTTATCAGATCCAAAAAGAGAAATTATTTTCTTTTCTTT
>JAYWGA010000032.1:0-3058 GCA_043778525.1 bacterium | reverse complement strand
CAGTAAACTAAAAAAAGTTTTTATTATAAACTTGCAAAAATCTAAACTTAGTATAGACTGTTCTTTGTATTCAAACTTAAAATAAAAACAAAAATTATAAAGCATGGCAGTATTAAAAGACAATGAAGAATCCAAACAAGGTAGAGTGATAGAGGCTATGCCAAACACTCACTTTAAAGTGCAGTACAAAGATGGAGCAACCATGATAGGTTATATGGGTGGCAAAATGCGCATACACAAAATCAAGGTTTTGGTGGGAGATATGGTCGAAACTATCTCTGATATTCGCGGTGGAAAAGCGCGTATTGTAAAAAGATTATAAATAGTGTATAATATAAGACTAACTTTGTGCACTTTAGCACAATGTTGTTTATTTCTATGAAGGTTAGATCATCAGTAAAAAAGATTTGTGCTAATTGTCAAATGGTAAAGCGCCGCGGGGTACTTAGAGTTATCTGTGTAAACCCAAAGTGTAAGCAAAGACAAGGATAGTCATTTCCCTTAATTAAAAAATTATGAGAATATCAGGTATTACAATTCCAGAAAACAAGAGAATTGAAATTGGTTTAGCTTTCCTTTATGGTATAGGTATTCCTCTTGCAAAAACTCTTGTAAAGAAGGCCGGTGTTGACGGAGCTATAAAATCGAAAGATCTTACAGCAGAGCAGGAAGCTGCAATTAGAAAAGAGGTCGAAACTTACAGAATCGAAGGTGACCTTCGTCGTGAAGTAGCTCAAAATGTAAAGCGTCTAAAAGATATAAAAGCTTATAGAGGTGTAAGACATATGAGAAAACTTCCCGTACGCGGACAACGCACAAAAACCAACTCACGTACAGTGAGAGGTAATGTACGTCGCACGATGGGATCCGGTAGAAAGAAGTCTGAAAAGACCTAAGGCCTGAAATAAGATTTCTAAAAGATAATAAAAAATAAAATATGGGTAAAAAACGTATAATCAAAAAATCTGGAAGTAGCTTAGATCAGGGACTAAAGTCTCGCGCTCTTTCTAAACTTTCTAAAAAGAAACTCACATCTGGAAGACTGTATGTAGAGGCTACTTATAATAACACTAAAGTTTCCCTTACGGACAAACTTGGAAATGTAGTTATATGGTCTTCGTCTGGTGCCCTTGGTTTTAAAGGTGCTAAAAAAGGTACACCCTTTGCAGCTTCTAAAATCGGTGACCTAGTCGGTGAAAAAGCCCAGCTTACAGGTATAAAAGAAGTGGATGTTGTTATAAAAGGTGTTGGTTCTGGTCGTGAATCAGCTGTGCGTAGCTTTATGGCTCACGGTATAGAAGTGAACAGTATAGAAGATAGAACTCCTGTACCTCACAATGGTCCAAAAGCTAAAAAGCCTCGCCGTATTTAAAATTTAATTTAACAAAAATATGCCAAGAATCGCTTGTAAAGTTTGTCGTCGTGCTGGTGAGTCACTATGTGGTCGCGAAAAATGCGCTTATAAAAAGCGTCCTTTTGCACCGGGTATACTAGATTCGCAAAGAAAACATAAGTCACAAATGTCTGAGTATGGATCTCAATTAAATGAGAAAAGAAAAGTAAGAGAGACTTATGGTCTTCGTGAAAAACAATTTTCTAAATATGTAGAATTCGCTATGGCTTCTAAAGGAAGTAACACTATAGAGTCTATTTTTAAATCTCTTGAGACGAGACTTGATAATGTTGTCTTTAGAGCCGGATTTGCGCATACTAGAGCTTTGTCTCGCCAAATAGTGTCTCACGGACATATATTAGTAAATGGCCGCAAGGTGACTATTCCTTCTTATGCCGTACGAGAAAATGATGTGATATCTGTGAGGGAAGGTAGTAAAGCAAGTCCTTTCTTTATAAAAAAGCTAGAAAACTTTGAACCATCAAATCCTTCTTGGATGACTTTTTCACCAAAAGATATTTCTTTTACAATAAAGTCTACTCCAAAAGAGATAGAAAAGAATTTCAATTTTCAAGCTATTGTTGAGTTTTATAGTCGTTAAAATTAAAATACATTTTACTTATGAACTACAAAATACTTACACCTACTGCACCTCGCATCGTTTCTGAAAATGACAACAAAGGCATCTACGAAATAGACAATCTATATCCTGGCTTTGGTCACACACTAGGCAACTCTATACGCCGTATCATACACTCTTCTGTGCCAGGTGTGTCTATGACATCTATTTCTATAGAAGGAGTACCACATGAGTTTTCTACTATAGAAGGCGTAGTGGAGGATGTTATCACTATCATCTTAAATCTAAAGCGTGTAAACTTTGCACTATTAGGTGACGAGCCACAGACTATCAGTATAGATGTAAAAGGTGAAAGAGCTGTCACGTCAAAAGATATTGTAGCACCTTCACAGGTGACTGTAGTAAACAAAGATGTACATATAGCTGAGCTTTCTTCTAAAACTGCACACCTTAAAATGGAAGTAGTACTAGAAAAAGGCATAGGCTATGCCGCAAAAGAAGTACGTAGCAAAAATGAAAAAGCTAAAATAGGCTCTATTATACTAGATGCAGACTTTACTCCTATCCGTCGCGTGAGCTATGATGTAGAAAACATGCGTGTAGGTGATAGGACTGACTACAATAGACTGAGACTAAATATCGAAACAGATGGTAGTGTGTCTCCAAAAGAGGTATTCCTAGTATCTGTAGAGACTATGATATCTCAGCTACGCTCTATGCAGGCCTTTGGTGGTGTGGCTTACGTGCCAGCAGAAGAAGCTTCTTTTAAAACAGTAAACATAGATAATGTAGCTACTGGAAAAGAAGCGGAGGGAGATGATGAAAATCAAGATGCAAATACTAAAATAAAAGTAGATGATCTACCTCTCTCGGCGCGTACAGTAAATGCACTTATCATGGCTGGCATAAAAACAGTAGCAGGACTACTACGCAAGACTGAGGATGACATACTAGATCTAGAAGGTATAGGTGCAAAAGGCGTAGATGAGATAAAATTAGTGCTATCAAATCTAAACCTTGAATTAAAGGCAAAAAAGTAGTATAATAGTATAAATTAAAAATATGAGACATCACAATTCCAACAG
>JAYWGA010000031.1:0-3086 GCA_043778525.1 bacterium | reverse complement strand
GAAGTAGAAGTCGATGATGTGCCCACACCAGTGAATGAATATCTGCCAGTACTAGTCGATAGTAGATTTACTAGGAAGTTTACATCTTCTGTCCATGAAGCTCCGTTCCAGTATTGTGTACTGCCTGTCGCTGTACCTGCGAGTGCTCCTGCTAGGGAAGTCCATCTTGTGCTAGTGCCATTGCTCGACAGTATTTGTCCTAGTGTGCCTGTAGCACCTACCGAGTCTCTGATACCAAAGTTAAAGAATACATCTCCTATGAAAGTAGAGGTAGCGAGTGTGTTTGTACCATTTGCAAATAGATTACCGATGATAGTAGTCGTAGCTAAAGTAGTTGTGCCAGTAGTCGTCAATCTACTAGTGGTTGCATTTTGTGCTACAAAGTTTGTGGTAAATAAATTTGTAAATACAGCTGTGATTGCATTTAATATGTTACTGATTGAAAGATTTGACCAGATGGTAGATGTACCAGTTGTGCTAGCATTTCCAGAGACAAAGTTTCCGAGATCATTTACTGCAAATGTAGATGAGCCTACACTGTTTCTAGTTTGTAATGATGTCGAGGTAGAGGATGTACCTACACCGATGAATCCAAATCTAGCGGCAGTAGTGGTAGACAGGTCAGAGTTGAAGGCTGTGTTTTCTACCCAGGCAGATCCATTCCAATATAGCGCCGAGCCAGTAGCAAGACCGCTAGCTACAGAGCCTGTGATAGATATCCAGCGAGTAGACGTACCTGTAGTAGAGAGATATTGTCCTAGAGTACCTGTAGCACCTGTTGCGTCTCTCACACCGTAGTTTGCATATACATCTCCGTTTAGATTAAAGATACCATTTATTGTCGTGGTAGATAGTGTAGTAGTACCACCGACGACCAGTATGCCAGTAGGTATGTTTAGATTGTTTATAGTAGTCGTAGCAAGTGTACTAGTGCCTGTCACTACAAATAGATTTGTAGTAGTCGCATTTGTGATGGTAGCATTTGTCACAAATAGATTGGTAAATATCGCTGTGATAGCTGAGAGGATATTTGTGATAGAAAGATTTGACCAGATAGTGCTCGTACCTGTAGTACTAGAGTTTCCAGATACAAAGTTGCCATTGTCATTTACTCTGAAAGTAGAAGAGCCTACTGAGTTTCTAGTTTGGAGTACAGTTGATGTAGATGATGTGCCTACACCAGTGAGGGAGTATCTGCTAGATGTAGTGGTGGCGAGGTCTACTGAAAAGTAAATATTTTCTACCCATGAAGATCCGTTCCAGTACTGAGTACTGCCTGTCGCTGTGCCTGCGAGTACTGTAGATAGTGATACCCATTTTGTACTAGTGCCGACACTAGATAGTATTTGTCCTGGAGTACCTGTCGCACCCTGCGCATCGCGTATGCCAAAGTTGAAAAGTACATCTCCAATAAATGTAGATGTGGCTAGAGTGTTTGTGCCATTTGCAAATAGATTGCCCACTATGGTGGTCGTCGCAAGTGTAGTTGTACCTGTTGTAGTGAGACTACTAGTGGTTGCATTTGTAGCCACTAGATTAGTGGTAAATAGGTTACTAAATACTGCTGTGATAGCATTTAATATATTTGTGATAGAAAGATTTGACCAGATAGTACTAGTGCCTGTGGTAGATGCATTACCAGATACAAAGTTGCCGAGATCATTTACACGGAATGTAGAAGATCCTACTAGATTAAATATCTGTAGGGCAGTAGATGTGGAGCTAGATCCATTTCCAAAGAAGGCAAACTTTGCCGCTGTTGTAGTTGAGATGTCAGTTTTAAAAGAAGTGTTTTCTGTCCATGCAGATCCATTCCAGATGAGTGCTGATCCTGTTGCTACTCCATTTGCGAGTGCCCCAGATATAGTCACCCATTTTGTACTAGTGCCTGTGCTAGATAGATATTGTCCGACTGTGCCTGTTGCATTTGTGCTATCTCTTAGTCCATAATTAAAATATACATCGTCATTTAAAAAGACAGGAGCATTGACTGTAAACTTACCACCTACAGTAGTGGTAGCGAGTGTAGTAGTACCTGCTATAGCTACTGCGCCAGACACTCCTAGATTATTTATGCTAGTGGTCGCTAGTGTAGTAGTGCCTGTCACTGCAAATGCATTTGTGATAGTAGCATTTGTGCCTGTTGCATTACCAAATATCAGTGAAGAAATATTTGCAAATAGTGCATTGAAAAAGTTTGCAAAAAAACTAGTAGATGTCGCCTGTGTAAATGTTGCTAGTCCTGAAAGAGATATAGTATTTGTAGCACCTAAAATATTTACTGTTATGCCGTCTCCTCCTACTATGGTGGTAGATGCATTTACTCCTGCGGCCCCTGCCACAAAGGTAGTGGCTCCACTAGTGAAAGTATATATGTATCCGCCTGTAGTAGCAGTGATAGCTGAGATACCTACGCCCGCAGCACCTGTAGCTCCGGTACCACCTCCCCCTCCACCACCAAAGCCATTGTACTGTGCTCCTGGTATATAGCTTGCTACTGATCCAGATCCTGATACTCCATCCGCTCCTCGCTCTCCTTGAGCACCTCTCGCACCCGCTTCTCCTCTTGGTCCTGGTACCGCTCTCTCTATCACTTGAGTCACTGGGCTTGCACTACTTGGAGGTATTGCATTTCCAGTTGCTCCGTTGCCGTTTTGTGCCTCTACACTTTTCAGTGCATTTGCCGCTGCTTGCTGCTGCGCTGCTTGGCTACCATTTTGTACAAAATTATTTTGTACATTTCCACCTGTAGCTTTTTGTACTGGTAGAGTAGCATCAGTCACAGGTGCATCTGTGTACACCACCTTACACTTGCTACCGCCGAATAGACTTTTGAATCCACAAAGTATATTTGATTTTATGCCACCAAAAAAAGATCCTGACTCGTACGAGTAAAGTAGATTATTATTTGTGGCTGAGTAGATATTTGTCTGCACAGCAAATGACGATGAAGTCATGATAAGGGAAAGGAGTACGAGAGCGAGGATTTTTTTCATAATGTTTTTTATAAGTTTTATAAGTTTTTGTTTTGCGTTTTAACTATTCTAAAGTTTATCACTTTTGTATTACTTGTCTATGTCTTTTAG
>JAYWGA010000030.1:0-3127 GCA_043778525.1 bacterium | reverse complement strand
GCCAAAGTAAAAGTTTGGACGCGATACAAGATATCTTAACAAAAAACCAGCAAAAAGTCAATAAAAAGCCGCCCAAATTGGCGGCTTTACCCTTTTTTAAAAGTTGTTTTTTTAAATGCTTAACTGCATTGACTCTGTCCTGCCATAAAAGGCCGCTGTTTGACCAGCATAAGCCTCAAATACCACTGAAATCTCAGATTCAAAGTCTGTCACCTCATAAAAGGGAGAGCTTTGAAAGTCTTCGGGATCCATTTCTTTCAGTCTGCGAATGAGGTTATCTTTGACCCCCTCCAAAAATTTTTTGTTCACCTTTTCGATTGGTATGTGTTGATATTTCTTTGCATCACTTTGCCAGTCCACTGGATCACAGTGGACACTGCCGTGAAAAGCAACATGTACGCCGTTTATTTTGTAGCTGATAACATCTAAACTTTTATCATTTCTACTGTCCACTTTTACCTCCGTTTTTTTAGTGGACTTATATATTAACATTTTTAAATAAAATTGTCAATCACAAAAGTTTAATGTCTTTTAAATATTTTAAAAGCTGTGCAGCTAATGGTCCTTGGATTTTTCTATAGGAATACGGATGGTTTTCACTAGTTAGCTTTTCGGTAAAAAGGAATAATGGCCTTTCTTCAAAATAATTATTTATTTTATTTTCTCCGCCGCCTCTTGAGTTTCCATGGGTAAAGCGATATACATGCTCACGAACATCTTTTGCTCCAGACATACTAAATCCGTTCTTAATCAATGTGTCCAAAGAAAACACATCCTGCATAAGTGCCTTTACAGGAAATTCGCTTTCTATATTTCTCAGCTCTCTATTATTTGGTTTCTTTTCATCTTCCAAAATAATTGTAGTAGTCGGGATTAGAGGCTCCACTTTAGTGCTATTTATAAATGTAGGTCTTTCTCTCATATAAGAAAGTATAACATGATTATCGCTTCTTTTAAAAATTAGTAAAGCCGCCCTAGCGTAGGCGGCTTTACCCTTTTTTTAAAATACCACCTATGCTGGGAGTAATCCCATTTTTATCAAATATTTTTTTATAGGCTCTTTTGCCAAGGTGCTATTATGATACCCAGAGAAGGGATAATTTTCTTTTGAGATTTTACTAAAGAGCTGACTTAGTGGGGTCTCTATAAAACTTTTTTTGACTATCAATTTTCCACACTTATTTGTGTATCCAAAAATAAAAAAGTAAATGATAAGACGAGCACTATTTGCTGAATTGACTGATAAATCAATTTCAGGAGCCGTTAATTTTTCAATAGAAAAAAAATCTTCTATTGGACATTCCAGCATATCTTCAAGTGCAGTCACTTTTACGTCTGACATCTGTAGCCTCCTTAAGGTTTAAAATTGATACCTGACATTTACAGGCTTAACTAAAGAGCATATTACACTGTCAATATATTTTTGTCAATTTTTAAAAACTCTAACACTCCCCACAATACACCTCACCAGTATTACAAGCTTTACACACCAGCATTCTCTTGTGGCAGTCTAGATTTGCGCAGTGCCAGTACTCTTCGGTAGCTTTTTTACAAAAATAACATTCTCCCACTATCTTTCTTTCTCCCCCAAAGTCCATAGTAAGTCTATTATCAAAAGTAAAAAGCGTACCATTAAAATGCTCACCCGGATACTTTTGCATATAGCCATGCATACCGCCGTCTAACTGACTCACATCGCTAAACCCCTCCGACAGTAGTAGTGCCGACATTTTTTCGCAGCGTACTCCTCCGGTACATACTGTTAGTACTTTTTTGTCTTTATACTTTTGCAGGTCTTTTATTTTACCAGGTAGATCTCTCGAGGCCTTCAAATCACTATTTATATTTATAGTATTTTCAAAATACCCTGACTTTATTTCATAGTCATTTCGCATATCTATGACCACAAAGTCTTTGTCTTCGGCATACCATTTTTTGAGCTCCTCAGGACTCAAGTGCTTTCCAGTTTCCCTCCGCGGATCTATTTTTTTATCAAATCCAGTCGTCACTATTTCATCGCGTACTCGCACCGACAGCTTTGGAAAGGCATCTCCTGTGCCCACACTCTCTTTTATATCCATCCATTTAAATTTTTTATCACTCTTTATATGCGCCTTATACTTTTCTATATCTGCCAGCTTTCCTTCTAGTGTGCCATTTATTCCTTCCTCCGCAAGCACTATGCGCCCTGTCAGATTTAGCACTTTGCACACTGCCTTTTCGCGGGCGAGGAGTACTGGCAGCTCTTCGGGAAGTATAGTCGTGTATCTATAATACAAAATAATTTTGTATTCCGGGTTTGCTACATTATTAAAAAAGTTGCCACTAGTTTTTTTATCTATCGCACTCTTTGCACTTTTCAGCTCTTCTGACCTTAATTCCATAAACTTTAAAAAATTAAAATTTTAATATTTGCACTATTGCTTAGTATAATAGCACAAAACTTATTTTTCCAAAATCTGCCTTAGCATATTTTCTAGATCATAGGCGATACGCTCTTGCATTATCGGGTCTGTTATTTTTAGGTTTGCTTTACTAAAATTATACATCGTAGCAGCGTGGGTCAGCTCATGAGCTATCTTGTATATATCCATACTCTCTAGCACTATCGTATCTTTGTCTATTATATACATACCGTCAGCCTCACCTTTTATGTCACTAATGCAAAACTTCAAAACGCCGCCGTCGGTGTGTTTTATGCTGCGGCAATTATCCAAATTATAATCTCCCTCCATCACCTCAGTACTCAAAGACTTTTCTTCTTTATAAGCTATATTACTATCATTTACCGGTATTATACTGTTTAAAGTATTGCTATTTTGTGTTGTATTTTCGGTACTAGAGTTAAAAAGTGCCAAAACATTTGTAAAACCAAAAAAGTATATAAACATAGCAATGAGGCTAGAAATTAATATAAAATGCTTTTTCATAAGGTTTTTATAAAACATATACTTTACAAAGGTAAAACTTAATGTTTTATTATTGCAGCGTATATTATCACAATAAAACTATAAAGTCAAGGTGTCAAACTGACCAAAAATAGTACTTTAAAATGCTATACTTTGAAAATGCAAAAATACTATCACACTACCCTGCGCCTGTGGAAACTCCTAAAACCTTTTCATAA
>JAYWGA010000029.1:0-26186 GCA_043778525.1 bacterium | reverse complement strand
GGATCAAAGCCACATCCACAAAAACAAAACCCCCGACTCATACTCGGGGGTTTGATACTGTTATTTTTATTTATTTATAAAAATCTAAATTACTTTTGAAAATCTTTGCACCATCTCACTTTCGCCCGCTTCATTTTTTATTTCTATCTCCTCCACAAAATCGGCAAGTGGACGCACCCAGACTAGTCCATCAGACTGCGCTTTGTATATTACACACTCAGCCATATCTAAGCCCTCTGCCTTTACTTGCATGCGACCAATATTTAAAATCTCATACCTGCCTTCTGTTTTATAATGTCTCCAAACCTCCCCTATTTTTGGAGAGCTTTCATTCACTTTTGATTCTAGTTTTTGCTTTTCCATATAAATATTATATCAACTTGTCTTTATAATACCTATCACAAAACTCTTTTTTATATTCTACAAAATTATTTTCTAAAAGAGACACTCGTATATTTTCTACAAGGCGTACTATGAATCTTAAATTATGTATTGAAAGTAGTGTCAGAGCCAATATTTCATCTGCTCTAAAAAGATGAGCTATATAGCTTTTTGTATATCCTCCCATGCAACTGTAGCAGTCGCAGCCTTCGCAGAGTATACTCATATCATTTTTCCATTTTGCATTTTTAATATTAAATCTACCATCAAAAGTATAAAAGGCGCCATTGCGTGCTACGCGTGTCGGTGAGACGCAGTCAAATGTGTCTATGCCGTACTCCACCCCCAAGAAAAAATCTACCGGCTCACCTATGCCTAGCAAATGCCTCGGCTTATTTTCTGGCAAGTTTTCTGTAGCTGCTTTTACGGTATTTTCCATATCTTCTTTTGTAAAAGACCCACCTATGCCATACCCATCAAAATCCATTGCACCCAAAATACTTGCCGACTCTTTGCGCAGATCCACATACCCGCCACCCTGCACCACAGCAAAAAGTGCTTGCTGCTCGCCTGTCGCAACACTCACACCAAGAGTCTCATGCTCATCTACACATCTCTTTGCCCATCTGTGTGTGCGGTCCATGGCAGCTGTCTGATACTCACGGGTCGCCAGTGGTGAGGTACACTCATCAAATGCAAAAAATATATCACCTCCGAGTGCATGCTGTATTTGCATACTTTTTTCTGGAGTAAAAAAATGCTTTGAGCCATCTATGATACTTTTAAACTCAACACCCTCCTCAGTGATACGCGCCATCTGTCCACTACTCACTTTTACTTTTACATCTCCATTTTCATCTGTGCTCTGCTTTTGTTTGCTTTCAGCTATTTGCTTATCGGTAGCTATCTTTGAGACACCCGACCCATATGCAGCACCAAGAGACAGCACTTGAAACCCACCCGAGTCGGTAAAAGTGGGAAGCAAATTTTCGCCATTCTGCCACTTCATCATCCTTGCAAAGCCACCATGATCTTGCACCATCTTTTCACCAGGCTCTAGGTAGAGATGATAAGTGTTTGCTAGCACCGCCTGCCCGCCGATACTTTTTATCATCTCTGGTGTGAGTGTTTTTACTGTCGCCTTGGTCCCGACGGGTATAAAAGCTGGGGTAAGTATGACACCATGCGGCGTGTGTATCTCTCCCGCGCGCGCTAGCGGCATACTCTCATCTCTTTTGATTATTTTAAATTCTAATTTTTTTACACTCATAATTTATTGCCATTATACCACATTTTAATCTCATCTTTTTTACAAAAAGATTTATGATATAATAAAAATATATGATAGGTTTTTTACGAGGAAATATTATAAATGCTACTGACAAATTTATACTTTTGGATGTATCTGGCGTGGGGTATAAAGTTTATTTAAATATTAAAGAAATAAATCTAAGCCATTATACTGATATAGACGGTGCTGCCAAAAAACAGCTAAGTCTGTATATACATACAGTAGTACGTGAAGACGCTCTCGAGCTTTTTGGATTTTTAGAGGAGATGTCGCTCAATTTATTTGTAAAGCTGATCTCCATATCTGGCATAGGTCCGCGCTCTGGTCTCGGTATACTAGCAGCTGGTAGCGTAGAGTCACTCAGTGAGGCTATACAAAAAGGAGACCTCGGATATCTGACAGCTGTATCTGGTATAGGTAAAAAGACAGCCGAAAAAATAATACTAGAACTACGTGGTGCATTACACGATATCATGGGTGGTATAAATGAAAATGAAGAAGTGCTAATGGCACTAAAGTCTCTAGGCTATAGTGAGCGCGATGTACAGGGTATAATAAAAGAAATAAAAGAAGGCTCGGTAGAAGAGCGCATAAAAAAGGCACTTAAATATTTAGGAAAATAAAGTGCCGCCCTGTTCGGGCAGCACTTTTTCAAGAGAGAATCCTCTCGAGCTCATCCAAGCACTCTGCTGGATTCAAGTCCGAGGTGTCAAGGAGAATTACTCTTTTGTAAAATCTCTGACACATAGACATGTGTATGTCTTCAGTCTCGTTTGAAAGAGAGGCTGAGTCTGTGAGGGAAAGCTCTCCTCTTTTTAGCATCCTTTCTGTTCTCACCTTTTGAGAAGCTCTAACAAAAATACAATCAAATTTCCGAAGCGGGGACCAATCGTATTTTTGCAAAGTACCCTCAAGCATTTTTCCTCCCCTCAGTACATGTGTTGCAAGCATGCCCGCAATCCACCTGTCCATTAGAAAAGGGTCTTTTCTAATGGACAGCTCTTTCATATTTTGCCAAGAGTGCTCCATGTAAAACATGCGTATATCTGAAACTTGCATACCTTTTACTGCAATTTTTGCATCAGAATCTGACATGAGTTTTCCCATTTTTGGCAAAATGGGCGTTCCAGATTTTTCTGAAAAAGAGTTTATCAGAGTGCTTTTTCCTGCACCATCGAGGCCTTCAAAGATCAAAGTTGTCATTGTTTACCCTTTCCAAGGTTTGATTAACTTTATGATATAATACCATATATATGAAAAAAAGAATTGTAGGGATAATTATGTGTGATAAAAAAATTTTAATTGTTAAAAGAAAAAAGGGTGACTTAGATTATTATTGCTTGCCAGGTGGAACACTCGAGCAAGGTGAAAATATATTGGAATGTTTAGAAAGGGAGTTAATTGAAGAGATTTCTTTTGATTGTAAAAATTTTAATAAAAAACACATCATAACTTTAAATAAAAAAGAAATAAATGAAGAGAGTTTTTACTTTTACATAACAGCAAATGAGGAATTTTTAGCTATACCAGATGCAAACTCACCAGAAATGCAAAGACTGAGTGCAGATACAAATTATGAATTTTCCCCAATATGGTTTCCATTTAAAAATCTAAACAGTGTGACTTTATTTCCAGTAGAGATAAAAAATATTCTAGTAGAAAAACACCCTAAAGATATTTTAGAGATTATAAATATTTAAATATGCCAGAATTACCAGAAGTAGAAGCACTGCGGCTCGGACTATTAAAGTGCATAGTGGGTAGCACTGTAAAAAAAGTGGTAGTACTGAATGCAAAAATAGTATCGAGTAGCGGCACTAAACGCCAGAAAGATGAGAATAAAAAACTAGAGTTTGAAAAAGTATTTTTAAATAAAAAAATAAAAAGTCTCGCAAGGCGCGCTAAAAATATTATAATAGAATTTGAAACTTCGGAAATAATCTTGGTACATTTAAAAATGACTGGGCAAATGATATTTGAAGAAAAATCTAACTCTGAAAATTTGAGAGTTCACCCTTTAGGGCGTTTGCGTTCTCGAAAATTAGAAGAGGTAGATTTTTCCAAAAATAAAAAACATCCAAATAAGCACGCCTACATAATATTTGAACTGGACAATGGCTCACTGTATTATAATGACATTCGCCAATTTGGCTATGTGCTTTATTTTAAAAATATAGAAGAGCTAAATGACACGAAGCATTTTGATAAATTAGGCCTTGAGCCTTTTGACCAAGACTTTACACTAGCTTATTTTAAAGAAGGTATTTTAAAGAAAAATACCTCTATTAAAAAAGTACTCTTAGATCAAAGTGTGGTAGTCGGCTGTGGAAATATATATGCAGACGAAGCCTGTCACGCGGCACATATATTGCCGATGAGATATTGCAAATCTCTAAAAGATACAGAGATAAAAAATCTATATAAAAATATAATCAGCATACTAGAAAAAGCCATACACTCGGGTGGCTCATCGATAGCAAATTATCTACTTGCAGATGGAGAGCGTGGTAGCTATGCCGACTATCATAAAGTATACAAAAGAGAAAATAAAAACTGCCTTAAAAAAGTAGGAGATAAAAATTGTGAAGGCATTTTACAGAAAATAACCTTTGCTAGCCGAGGTACACACTTTTGTAGCGAGTGTCAAAAGTAGTTTAGCTTTTACTTTTTACAAATTCTAAATATTTACCATACTGAAATACAAGCTCAGTGCTTAGATGCTCTATGATAAAGTTTAGAGCATTTGGGGCATACGCAGCTGGACAATGCCTCACAACTTCTTCCTTGTCTCCATCAGAAAAAGCCTCTCTTATTAGTTTAATAACTACAGGATCAAACACAAGTTCACTATCTACTAATTTGAAAAACTTTTTTAAGAATATAAAATCTACTTTTTTATGATTATTATAATTATCACTTCCAGATAAAACATTCATAACATCTTCGAAAGAAGAAGATCCATTTATCATAAGGGAGTTTATAAACATTTTTACACTTTTGGAGTTCAAAACTTTTTTATACAAGTCTATGTCTGCATCTACAAAATATTCCACTACCTCAGCTGTATGAGCTAGCATATACAGAGCATCAATACTGCTAAGATCTGCAAAACTGCCTTTCGTATCTGGGTCTAGCATAGTAAAAGCCATATAGCTTTTTTGTGCTTCTGTATAATCTACAAAAGCAACATCTTTATCTTTAACATTTTCTAATAACGAACTAAGCCCATCTATCATTTTATAAGAAAATTCAGTTTCAAATTTTCGCATCAGTGCTACATATACCTCTAAAAATGCAGTGTGGAAAGTTTTATCCTCAAAATCTATCCCTGGTCTATTTTCCGCTATTTTATTCATTACGTACTCTGAAGTGTGAGGAAGTAGAGCTGCCACAGCCGCAAAATATTTGTCTTTCATTTCATCTTTATCCATACCAGACTTTAATTCTTGATCTATCACATCCAAAGCACCTTCCTTTTTAAGTTCTGGGATTTTGCCCCTTATTTCACCAGATCTATTTTTACCACTTTTATTTATTCCTGAAAAATTATTCATATTTTAATTTATTTAAAAAACTCTTTAGCTTTTGCAAGTATAGCTTTTTCGTCTAGTTTATAAATAGAAAATAATTCTTCTTTGGTACCCGACTGGCCAAACTCATCCTCTACTCCTATCATTTTTATTTTAAAGTTTTCAAAATTTATTTTATCACTATTTGCAGCTATGCACTCTAGTATCGCTGATCCCATACCACCAAAAAGCTGATGCTCTTCGCAGGTGAGTATATTTTTATATTTATTTACAAAGTCCACTATAGCATTTGTATCTATCGGCTTTATAGTATGCAGGTTCATCACTGATACCTCTACACCAAACTCTTCTAATTCTTTTACTACATTCATAGCACGAAAGACGAGCTCACCACAAGCTATGATACCTATGCTCCCCCTCCTTTTTAAGGAGGGGCTAGGGGTGGTCTGATAAAGCAAATTTGCCTTACCTATTTCAAAAATACTTTCTTCACTAGTTATGACCGGACTCTTTTCACGGGCTAGTCTCAGATAGCTTGGTTTATTATTTTCAGCTATTGCGAGAGTTGCCTTCTTTGCCTCTAGCGCATCACATGGCACTATCACTATCATATTTGGCACTATACGCATGAGGGCCATGTCCTCCAGTGCCTGATGTGTACCTCCGTCGGGTCCGACAGAGACTCCTGCATGTGCTCCCACTATTTTTACTGGTACATTATTATAGGCAATGGTAGTGCGTATTTGTTCCCAGTTGCGCCCTGGAGAAAACATGGCATAGCTCGCTATAAAAGGTATCTTACCCATCGCAGCCATACCACTGGCAACACTCGCCATATTTTGCTCGGCCACACCCATCTCAAAAAATCTATTTGGGAATGCGTCTTTAAATAAATGCACCTGAGTCGACTCTGTGAGGTCGGCACATAGAGCTACTATGTTTGCATTGTTTTTTCCGGCAAGTAGCAGGCCCTCTCCAAAGCCTTTTCGTATAGGTATTTCTAAAAAGCTATTCGCTTTATTTTTTTTATAATTCTCTAATTTTTCCCAAAAGTTTTCTACTAAGCTACTCATATATAAAGAGTATAGCAAAATAAAAACTAAAACATAGTACTTTCTTTTTTAATATCATCTATTTCCCTAGTCTTATCTTCTGCTATTAGTTTTTTAAAAAGCTTTTTATCTTGTATCCAAATATTTCCATCAAAAAACTCTAAGGTGTCGAAATTCATTTTGTACTTTGCTTTTTCCCCATATCCTGTGCCTATATAATAATATTTATAACCTTGCTGCTTTTTAGAGCTAGCTTCATCAAGCATCATAAACATTCCAAAGGAAGTTTGGGCATATTCTGGAGCATACGCCGAATACCAAAAATGACTCATTTTATTTTTATTATCCCCACCATCGTTTACCAGCAA
This sequence comes from bacterium, assembly GCA_043778525.1. Taxonomy (GTDB): domain Bacteria; phylum Patescibacteriota; class Minisyncoccia; order Phycocordibacterales; family UBA5272; genus JBBQKQ01. Next base: position 19,564 of record JAYWGA010000029.1, on the reverse strand, counting down.
TATGCTACCTATCATTTTATTTTCTTTTTTATATATCACTATTTCATTTATAATATTAAAATCAAAAATAAAATCAAGGCGCTCTTTTGACATTATTTTTTCACCATGCACTTTTTTAAAATACTCTAAATAAAACTTTTTTAACTCTTCATTTGCTTTACATAAATAAACTTTTTCAAATTGATTTTCATACTTTTTGTGCACTCTTCTGTTTTCACTAGTAAAAGAAAAGTCTGAAAGCCCTACTCTAAGTGAGCGAGCTAAATAAAAATACTGCAACAAATCACGAGAGCCAGAATACGGTAAAAAACCTTTGGCATAAATATCCGAGAGTTTGTCTTTAGACCTTTCGTATATACAGTAGACACAATATCCGAAAGAATAATTTTTATAATTTGCTAAAAACTCTGAGAATATTATTTTCATAAATTACAAGACTCTTTGAGGTAGCACTTTTATGATGCCACCCATATCTCCAGACGAAAGTATGAGCAAGACACTATCACTATCTATTTTGGAAATTATAAAATCTACATCTTCTATTCCTTTGTTTAATTTTATTACTTCTTGATCTTTGTTTGTTTTATCTGGCGATAGTTTTATGCGCTCTATTATTTCATTCTGCGAGACTTGAGCATGGTCTGCCTCACCGTGTGTAGGCGGCTGATATACAAAGATAATTTGCGCCTCTTTAAAAACATCATCATACCAATACAAGGCCTCTCTATTTCTCCAAGAAAATGTATGTGGCTCAAATAAAATAACCAGCTTTTTATTTGGAAAATGTAATAGTATGGCATCAATTGCAGCCCTTGCCTTTTCATATGAAGATCCAAATCCTTCATAGATTTTTATTTGCTTTCCCTCACTTAGTAAATCTAGTCTTCTTTTTACACCTTTAAAACTTTTAATAGCGGTAAAAAGCTTTACTAAATCTTCTGCACTTTCTTTGTTTAATAAATTTTTAGAAAATATAATAGCACACACTCCTATTATGTTTTGTATATTATGTTTTCCTAGTAGAGTAGTTTCCAGATCTAGCACTTTTTGATTTTTATAAAAAAGAGTGAATTTTGAAACCTCTCCAAAACTAATATTTCCCCCAAAATAATCTGCAGTATTATTTTCTAATGAGTAGGTTATTATTTCTGTATTTTTTTCAGTATCACCTTCTACAATATTTTTAATATTTTCTAGTTCTTCATTTATACTTTTGTCATCAAGGCACAAGACTATCTTTTTATTATTTGTTATTTGATCTTTATTATTTGTTATTTGCTTTATCAAATCCAAAAATGGTTTTTTATAGTCAGCATGTGTTTTAAAAATATTTACATGATCATGATAAAGCGAGGTGAGTAATATACTATTTGCATTTAAATGTAAAAACTTTGAAGTGATATCCCAGTTTGCACTTGGATATTCGTCTCCTTCTAAAATAAAGCTTTTATGTTTTCCTATATGCGCATTGCTACTCGGAGTAAAGGGGGCTGCACCTATAAAATATCCTACGTCCAAATCTACACTTTCGAGTGTATGCGAGAGTATCGCTGTCGTGGTACTTTTACCATAGCTGCCCACACACAAAATATTTTCTCTATGTTTTGTTATTTCTTTCAGTAGCTGCGGAAATGAAAAAATCTCTATTTTATTTTGTGTCCTTAGCTCAAAAGCTCTTGCCACTTCCGCATTTTGCTCTGGTGTGAGAGCAGCGTGTTTTCCTATTACCACTAGATTTACATCTTCTTTTATATTATCTTTTGAAAATCCTTTTATAAAAGGAATATTATTTTCTAAAATATACTCCGATATTGGTGGATAAAACCCTTCGTCTGAGCCTGAAACTATCACCCCCATATCTTTGCAGAGCTTTGACACAGCCGACATGCCTGCACCACATATTCCTATAAAATGTATTTTTTGATAATTCATATTTTGTCTATACATTATATTACTATTCTGCCTTCTTTGATATTACACTTCTTTTATACAGATCTAGATGTTCCAGTACAGAGCCTGTACCTATAGCCACCACATATTCGGGTCTATCAGCTACCACAGTGTTTACTCCTATTTCTTTTTTGACATACTCTGCTATGCCAGACAAAAGGGCGCTACCACCAGTCAAAGTGATACCAGTATCAAATATATCTGCAGATATTTCTGGCGGAGTTTCAAAAAACACATCTCGCATCACTTTAATTATTTGTTTCAAATCTTTTTCTATACATTCTGTCACTTCATCACTATTTATTTTTATCTCACGTGGTAGGCCTGTGACGAAATCTCGACCCTTTACTATCACCACCTCAAGGTCTGCCTCGTCTAGCGATATTGCATTTCCTATTGCTCTTTTTATGTTTTCTGCAGTTTTATCACCTATCACACTATTGTGATTTTTCTTTACCATTTCTACTATTGAATGATTAAATTTATCTCCAGCTATTTTTATAGATTTAGAAAACACCACACCACCGAGTGATATCACAGCCACATCCGTAGTACCTGCTCCTATATTTACTATCATGCGACCCTTTGGCTCATGTACAGGTACTCCAGACCCGACTGCAGATAGTACAGGCTCACGCACCACAAAGACTTCTCTCGCTCCAGCTTTCAGCATTACCTCCATCACAGCTCTACGCTCAGTAGATGAAAGAGAGGACGGCACTGACACCATAATGTCTGGTTTCATTATTGCATATTTTCCCATCACTTTATCTAAAAAATGCTTTATCATTATTTCGGCTGATTTATAATCTGATATAGCGCCACCTTCTATGGGCCTGCGAGCAAATACATTGTCAGGTGTTTTTCCTAGCATCTCCTTAGCCTTTCTACCTATTGCCATTATTTTATTATTCTGATCGACTGCCACTACAGACGGCTCCTCGAGTAGTATGCCGCGACTAGGACTAAAAATAATAGTAGAATAAGTACCTAAATCTATACCATAAACTTGCTTAAAAAGTGACATATATTCTTATTATACTAGCTTTTTACTTACTTTGCAAAAACAAAATCACGGACAAATTCGGCTACAGCCACATCCGCAAAACCTCTAGCTGACCTCACTATATTTTCAGCCATGATAATATCCTTAAAATCTAAAATATAATAAAAAACGAAATTATTTTTCTTTTTATATTCTCCAGATCTTGTAAAAAACTTATCTAAATTTATCGCTTTAGCTTTTTCTTTTGCTAAAAATGAAATACTAATAACTATTTTTTTTTCAAAATTTGAAATATTTTCTTTATTCTCTTTTACTTTATAATTATCAAAAAACTTTTCAGTTTTATTGTCACTTTGATTTATTATTCTTTGCACATACATCTCATTGCTTTTGTCTTCCACACTGTCTATAATATTTTTTAAATTTTCAAAATTATTAAAGATCTTTTCATTTATATTTCCAAAAGAAAGTACCAGCGTCATATCAAAAACATTATTTGCAGCTTTTAAGGCTCTTATGGATCCAATACTCACAGAGCCAGTTTCACTATTTTGTATATCTTGTATTTTTAAAAATAATTCTTTATCTTTTATTTTTAAATTATACTCATCAAATTTATATATTGGCACTTCTATTTTATTTTTGAGATAGTCATATACTTTTTCTATGCCAGCCCCCCACACTTGAAAATTAAAGCCTCCACAGCTACTGCAAAGTAGTAGCTGATTTTCATTTAACACTCTTTCTTCTTTACAAACTTTACAACTTAAAAAGTTTTGATTTTCATTTATATTTAAGCTATATGGAGTTTTGCAGCTATGGCAACTGTATGGAGTATTGCAATCATTACAATATATGCGCTGCACAAAACCGTGATTAAGATTAAAAATAAAGATTTTTTTACCCGCTTCTACTTTTTCTACTATTTTCTCCAATACTTCTTTTTGTATTAGCTCTGATTTATTCTTAAAATAATTTTTGTCATTTCTATCTATGTTTACAAAATATTTTTTAGCAGATACTTCTTTTAAAATTTCTTCTATTTCAAAATTGTTTTCTTTTATAAAATCTCCCTCTAGGGCTCCAAAACTTTTTGATAAAAAAGTTATATTATTAAAGTCTTTGTTAAAAATAGAAAATAGAAAGATTAAAGCTTTTATCTGTGATATATGCGGTTTTGCTACATTTAAAAAGTTTTCAAATCTAAAATCGTCAATAAATATTTCTATTTGTTTTTTATTTTTATCACCACTTTCTTTACTGTTATTTTCTATTATTTTTTTAATTGCTTCTTTTGGCTTTAGCGAAAGTACATTTTTACTAAAATTTGAGTTTGTATTTTTTAAATATTCTTTAAAAGAAAGTAAACTAATATCATCTGCAAAAACTATAATATACAAAGTTTCTTTGTTTTTTTGATCTTCTTTTTTATTGGCTTCTAAAGATAAGTTTTTATAAAAGCTTTTTTTTTCTTCATGTGCTATTTTATTAAAAGTAATTTTATTTTTAATATCTTTTGTTTTTATAAAGTTTTGATTATTTAAATCATCTATTATACTTTTTGTATTTTCTAAAATTTCTTTATCAAATAAATAAAATAAAAACTCGCCAACAGAAATAAAATTATTTTGCGCAAAAGTATTTATTTGTTTAAAAATATTTTCTTTTATTTTATTTATGTCATTACTGTTTGTAAGTATTTTTTGAGTTTTAAAGTCGGCCTTCTTTAGCTCTTGTTTAGCTTTTATAAGATCTTCCACACTAAGGATTATTGCCAGCATCTTTTTACGCAAAAATGACACTTCCACAATCGAGCCAATTTCGAAATATATATTAGAAAAATAAGTAAGCTCAAAAAATGGACTATACTCCAAAACTATCGATACTTTGTAGGCATACATATATACCTTTATACCAGATCTGAGGTCTTGTGTAAAATGTACTTTTCTAGGCTATTTTTTCCATTCCAGATCTTACTGTATTTATGATCTAGTAGATGTGGGTGAGTGTTTACCTCTAGTAGATTTATTCCCTTTTCATTTACCACAAAGTCATACTCTGCGTGATCTGAAAATCCTAGAATATGGTGTATATACAAGGCTTCATTTCTAATTTCATTTTTATCATATTCAAAGTCCTCACTCGATATTATATTTGTGTGCAGCACATCACCGAGCGAATATACAAATACACTAATAGGCAAACCTTTGACATGCTTTTCAGCTATAGCATCTATTCCTAGGTCAAAAAGTTTTTTTATACAAGCTTCTATTTCGGCATAATTTGTAGCTACATCAATATGCTGGCTGTCGCTGCCATTGTTTGGTTTTATTATCACCGGTATGCCTACAAGTCCAAATATTTTTAAAGCCTCGTCTTTTGCATTTTTATTATCATTTTTTTTGCTATTATTTTTTGCAAAGTACGAGTAAGGTGTTTTTATACCATGCTGCCTCACTGCCTGTTTTAAATTGTGCTTGTCGCTAGCGAGTATAGATTGCAGACTGCTGCTGCCAGAATATTTTACATTATACTTTTCGCATAGAGAGGATATAATATTTTGCTCACCATCTGTGCCGACTAGTGCTATCCACACAAAATGAAAATCTGGTATTTTATTTTCTAGTACTATGGGAAGACCGTCTAGCGTAAAAATACCATTTGGATGCAAGTACAAATCTCTAGTTTCTTTTTTATTTTTCTTTAATACATCCAAAACAAAGGCACCATAGTCATGAGACTTTTTGCTTTCGTGGCTTGTGCCACCACGTGCGACCACAAATATTTTTATTTTGTCTGTGTTCATTTTATACTTATTTTTAGTATAACAAATTTAAAAGAAGTCAGGAAACTTTTTTATCATTTTATCTATTTGTCTTTCTAGATTTTCCACATTGGAATTATTCTCAAATTTAAAATCTACTAAATCTATGCACTTGGAGAGATTCATTTGATTATCTTCTTCTGCTTTATTTTCCATTTCTTCCTCATCTTTAAATTTTTGAAAATCTAAATTGTCTGTAGAGCTTTTTCTACCCAATATCCTTTCAAATCTGGTTTCAATATCAGCATCAATGGAAATAATTATTGAAGGTAGATCAAAACTTCTTATTTCTTTTATTTCTTTTACACGACGAATAGATTCCAATAAATAGATTTTATCACTTCCTAAGTTTTCTTTTATAAAACCTCCAAAGACAGACCAACCTTCTAGGTTATTTTTTTCAGAAAACTTATTCATACTAACTCTATCTGTAATATCTATACCACTTTCTTTAGCGTAGTTTATTATAATATCTCTAGCACTTACATGTTCGAGATTTAACTTTGCCACCAGCATTTGCGCCACAGTCCCTTTGCCAGATCCATTTGTGCCGGTGATGCCGATTATTTTCATACTACCACTCAAGAGCGCCAGCTGTTTGATATTCTGTCACCCTGGTCTCAAAGAAATTTTTCTCTTTCTTTAGGTCCATAATCTCACTCATCCAAGGGTATGGATTTGCAGTGCCGTACTGCGTAGCAAGACCTATTCTCTCTAGTCTCCTGTCAGCTGTATACTCCAAGTATGAGCGTAATGTCTCTGCATTCATGCCTAGTATGCCTTTTGGTAGCGCGTCTTTTGCGTAAGCTGCCTCGAGGTCGACTGCATGCATTATCTTTTGTGTAAGGTCAGCTTTGAAAACGTCTGTCCATATTTCTGGATTCTCGGCTACTATTGTATTTATAAGATCAGCGCCAAAAGCAAGGTGCACAGACTCATCACGGAGCGTGTACTGGAACTGCTCTCCTATACCTGTCATTTTGTTATGTCTCATTAGGTTTAGCATCATGGCAAAGCCTGCGTAAAAGAATATGCCCTCCATGATAACATAGTACCCCACTAGATCGTGCACAAACTTTTGTATATTTTCTGGACTATCTGTTTTAAAGTGTGGGTCTAAGATAGAAGAAGTGATAGCTATAACAAAGTCATCTTTTGCTTTTATGGATGGTACTGTTTCATACATATTGTAGACTTCGTCGGAATTGAGCCCTAGCGAATCACAAGTATAGATAAACATATCAGTGTGTAGTGACTCCTCAAAAGCCTGGCGTAGCATATACTGACGGCATTCTGGATTGGTCACATGCTTGTATACTGATAGTACTATATTATTTGCTGTGAGACTTTCTGCTGTCGAAAAGAAGCCTAGATTCCAAAGTATCATACGACGCTCGTCTGGTGACAGACCTCCGTTTGCTTCTGATTTTTTCCAAAGTTCTATGTCTTGCATCATTGGCACTTCTTCAGCTGTCCAGTTATTGTTTACACCTTTTTTATAATGCTCTCTAGCCCACTTGTATCTCATTGGTAAGATTTTGTTTGGGTCTGTTGTGTTGTTGTTCAATACGCCTGTTCTGTTCATATTATTTTTGTGTTTAATTTTATTTTTTATTTCTTTGTGTAAACTTTGTAGAAAATATTATTATTTTCATAAACACAAATAATTTATTTTTTAATTAAATTATTGTTGTTAAATTTAGTATAATAACTTTTGATACTATTGGCAAGCTTCACAATCGGGATCGAGTATCTTACATATTTTTACCTCTTTTCCACCTACTAGTATGGTTTTTTCTGTGTCTGTATTTGCTAACACTTTTTCTGTTATTTTTTCTTTATTGTCCATTTCATTTTGCACTTGCGCATATGTGGCTATATTTTGATACGCCGGCATCGACATATTTGTCGGTATATCTTTTACTGGCACTACTGTCTCTATAGGTTTTTCTTCTTCTTTTTTATCTATTGAAGTAGTTGCCTTTTCAATACCAGAAGCAGCTAAAGTACGCAAGTAGTATGTAGTCTTTAGCCCCATCTCCCAGGCATACATATACATTTCTCCTATTTCTTTACCTGAGTTGCCTTTGTAGTATAGATTTAATGACTGACTTTGATCTATCCATTTACCTCTATAGGCTGCAAGATCTATGAGTGTCTTATAATGTATTTCAAAGGTCTCTTTGTATCTATTGCGCAGCCCCTCTGGTATGCGCATTATTTCTTGCACTGAGCCTTCGGCCATTTTTATTTCCATTAGCATATCTGTATCCCAGAGACCTATTTTTTTGAGATCATTTACTAGATAGTCATTTACATTTGTAAATTCTCCTGACATATTGCTTTTTACATATATGTTTTTGTAATACGGCTCTATGCATGGACTGCTGCCGACTACGTTTGAGATAGTCGCTGTTGGAGCTATGGCCATACAGTTGCTATTGCGCATGCCATGCTGTTTTATATGCTCTCGCACTGGTGTCCAGTCCATCGCACCTCCACGCGGCACATTTATTTTTAAACCTCTTTCACTTTCGAGTAAGTCGAGTGTATCTACCGGCATCATATTTCTATCCCATTTTGAGCCTTTAAAAGTCTCATAGGCACCTCGCTCGAGAGCCATCTCCGATGATGACATGATCGCGTGATAAGAGATAAACTCTTGATTTTGATCTGCAAATACTAGCGCTTGTGGACTATCAAAAGCAATACCTAGCTCGTAAAGTGCATCATGAAAGCCCATAATACCAAGTCCGACCGCTCGATGTTTAAAGTTTGAAGTCTTGGCTTCTTCTGTAGGGTAAAAGTTTATCTCCACAGTATTATCGAGCATACGCATACCTGTCTTGACTGTATTTTTTAGCATTTCCAGGTCCATCTTTCCATTCACAAAATGTTTTGGAAGATTTACCGATGCTAGATTACATACCGCCGTCTCTTCAAAATTATTATTGAGAGTGATCTCCGTACAGAGATTTGAGCAATGCACTACTCCATCATGATCTTGCGGACTGCGTATATTTGATGGGTCTTTGAATGTCATCCATGGATGTCCTGTCTCGTATAGCATCATTATCATTTTGCGATACAGCTCTTTGGCTTTCATTTTTTTAAATATCCTCATATCACCGCGGCCGGCTTTTGCTTCGTAGGCTACATACATCTCCCTAAACTTTTTGCCATAGACTTCATGTAGCTCTGGTACTTCGTCTGGTGAAAACAGTGTCCAATCCTCGTCATTTCTCACTCTCTCCATAAATAAATCTGGTACCCAGTTTGCTATATTCATGTCCGGAGTACGGCGCCTTTCGTCTCCTGTATTTTTGCGTAGCTCAAGGAATTCCTCTACATCATAATGCCAAGACTCTAAGTAGGAGCAAACAGCACCACGGCGGCGACCCGAGCGGTTTATCGTGACGGTCACGTCATTTGCTATCTTTAGGAATGGTATGAGGCCATTTGACTCTATGCGAGTCTTTTTTACTATAGAGCCTGTCGAGCGTATATAGCTCCAGTCTGTAGCTACTCCTCCTGAGTATTTACTCATCTGGGCATTGTCTCCGTACACTTTAAATATATGCTTGAGATCATCATCCACTGTATTTAAGAAACATGATGATAGCTGCGAATACACAAGGCCCGACTGAAATAGAGTAGGTGTCGATGGTACTATTTTAAAATTAGACATGGCATTATAAAACTCTATAGCCTTATCTTCTTTATTTGTCTCCAGCAAAGCTAGTCCCATAGCTACGCGCATCCAAAATATCTGCGGTAGCTCGAGTAATGCATTTCCCCTTTCCAAATCTCTCACAAGGTATCTATCATAGACTACCTGCATACCGAGGTATTGGAAAAGATAATCTCTTTTTTGATCTATCGCATTTGCTAGCTTTTCTAAATCATAGCTTTCCATTCTCTTGTCATATACTTTGTCTTCTACTCCCTGCTTTATAGATTTCACTAGCACATCTTTGTATATCTGACTTATCTTCTCTTCTGTGTATGTGTCATAGCTTATTTCTATTCCCATTTCTTTTATAGCTATATAGCGTATCATGCGCGCCGCTACATATGAGTAATCCGGATCTATCTCTATCATAGATCTACAAGACAGTACTACTGCTTTTAAAAATTCGTCTGCAGTGATGCCGTCATATATTTCATTTTTTACTCTATCTACGACCGCCTCAATGGACACAGATGTGTAACCTTCAGACATTTTGGATATAAAGCTTCTAAGTACTCCTTCGTTAAATCTTTCTTGTCTGCCATTTTTGGCAGTTATGAGTATTGCCCCATCTTCTGCTCTTTTTCTTTCTTCTTCTTTTTCTTTGGCTCTCTCTATAGCTCTTTCATGTCTATAAAGTATATAATGCTTTGCAATTTCAAAATGCCCTGCATCCATGATGGCCTGCTCTACCACATCTTGCACTTGCTCTACATATGGTATAGAGCTTTCATTTTCTTTATAGATATTATCTATTTTTTCTACAGCTAGATTTTTTATATTTTCAGGTATTTCCGGCTCTGGCTTTCCGGTGATAGCTAAAAAGGCTTTACTTACGGCTTCGGTTATTTTTGTGGAGTCAAAAGGCACTATTTTGCCATTTCTCTTGCGGATGACAGTGAGATTCATATATTTAATTTTAAAATGAGGGAGCACAAAATACTTTAATAATTTTAGAACTACGCATACACTTGGGAGAAATATTATACAAAAAACATTTCCTTTTTGTGTACTTTTAGTATACATTTTTATGGCTCCGAAAAGCTATTTACATCTGTAAAGTGACTATCTTTTATTACTGTTGTTTTCAAATAATTTAGTGCACTTATCCACAAAAAAGTTTAAAAGAAAAATTAAAAGACGAATATAGATTTATAATTTTTAAAAAATGTTCTATAACTTGACTTATTTTGTAAAAGTAGTATTATTAAAGACTGTAAGCCTGCTGGATGTCTGCAGGTAAAATTTAGGGAATAGCTAAGATGAAAGTGGGATATATAGGGCCGATCATTACATTGATATTGATTATTGGGCTACTCATTTCTGCCAATTATCAAAGTGCAGGCAAAGACACTGGCGTGATGCCAGAGGTACAAAAAACCTACACCGAGGCAGAGATGACGACCTTTAAGAAAGGTTTGCAGGAGATGCAAGATCTTTGTAAACAAGAAAACTCACCATTAACCCCTTCTTGTTCAAGTGTCGCAAAGTTGAGGAGCAAATACGCCGAAATGGTTCAGTCGAATCTGAACGCTCTCGGCACCGTGGTAAAGCCTGCATCTTTGCCTGCACCAGCTGCCTCGCCGTAAACACTACCAAAGACAACCCCAGACTGGTGGCAAATCACAAAAACAAAACACAAACAGCCCTCGCCAAAAGCGGGGGCTATTTCTTTGTTGACTAATTTTAATAAATTTGATAATATATATTCAATATGAAAAAAGTCTTTATGAGGTCTCGTCCTCATCGAGGCTTTTTTCTTTTTCGAGGAAGCCCATTTGTTCTAAGAAGGTTATCTTTAAATAATCTCTTCTCCTTAAAAAGATAGAAGTATTTTTAAATGTAGCTGCTATACACTTTGTTTGTTTGCCCATAGAGAGTATATAATCATATAAATGTGCAAAATCTCCATCTCCAGTCATAAGTATGGCAAAATCTACTAATTTTCTTTCGATATCTACAGTTATTCTATTTGTAATTTCTACATCACAATTTGCTTTTACCTTACCTCCTTCTATGGTTATTTTCTTTATACATATTTCTATATTATTGTTTACAAGTATAGATCTTATGTCATTTAAATATCCAACATCTCCTATAAAAAACACGATACTGCACTCTTTGTATTTATCTTTTAAATATTTAAAAAGATTGTTTAAATCTAAATCAAAGTTTATATTTTTACAGCTTAGTATTATATTTGCTGCGTCTATATAAATTATAGTTTTCATTGTTTTAAGTATAACATAATTATCACCTTACTTTTTTACTCTCGATATCTTTTCCCTTAAGTCTCTGTGATACCGAAGTGCAAATCTATGTGCCTCGGCATTTATTAAAATAATTTCTTTTTGAAATTTTTCTAATATTTCTTTTTTACCTATTAGCTTTTTGGCTTTGTGACTTTTGTCTTTGGTGACGGCTACCACATCCACGTCTTTAAAGCCGTTTTCATCGAGTGCCTTTTCGGCTACCCGAGCGTGTCTTTCATCTCCATCTACCACAATCACAGCCGGGAGGCCCCACTCGAGATGTTTAAGTCTTCTATTGAGAATCTCCGCGAGCCCTTCGAGGTCATCATTTTTATCTTGTTTGAGTTTAAATTTTTTGTAGCCGCTCTTTAAAGGTATGCCACCCGAAAGTACAGACATAACACCCACGCGATAGGCCCCACTAATATGTGCCACGTCATAAGCTTCTATTCTATTATCATCTTCAGTATTTAAATCTCTTTTGATAAGATGTGCGTCGCGTATATGCTCTAGCGCAAAGAGTATATCTTTTATGCGTCCTGCCTCTTCGTACTCCATACTCTTTGCTGCGGCTTGCATGTCCTTTTCGAGATCTGCGCGCACCCGCTCTCCATTGCCTTCCAAAAACTCTATCAGCCGCAGTATATGCTTTGCATAATTTTTTTTATTTATCACACCTCTGCAGGTACCTGGGCAAAGCCCTAGCTCATATGAAAAACATTTGTTTCGTCCGAAGCTATGTTTTTTTCTATCAAAGACTTCGCACTTGTCCCTAAAAGGAAAAATCTTTCGCACTACTTTTAGTGCTTCCCTTGCATTTTCTCCGCTAGTGTATGGCCCAAAAGTTTTTTGTATTTTTACCTCATTCAGCTCTATCATTTTTTCTAAATTACGCTTTCGAAAAAGTAATACCCGCGGAAAATCTTCATCTGTAATAGCTAGTACAAAATAGCTTTTGTCGTCTTTTTCTTTAGTATTATAAAGTGGCTGATGTTTTTTGATTAGCTCGTTTTCGAGTAGCAGCGCCTCTAGTACTGATTTTGTCTCCTGAAATATCACCGTATGTGCCACCGTGATCATATTGCCTATATGCAAACCCCTAGTGTGTAGTATGTCGTCATCAAAATAGCTGCGTACGCGAGATTTTAGATTTGTGGCTTTACCTATATATAAAATATTTTTGGACTCATCCAAAAAGAAGTACACGCCAGGAGAGTCAGGGAAGTTTAAATTTTGAAAATCTTGTAAGGTCATATTTAAGCTGCAGGTAATGCAATATAAAAAGTAGATCCTGTACCCTCTACACTCTCCACCCAGACCACACCCTTGTGGGCTTCTGTTATTTTTTTTACTATTGAAAGACCTAGTCCAGAGCCTTCTTGTTTTCTATCTAGCACATTTGAAGCTTGGTAAAACTTGTTAAACAAATGAGTAATTGCTTCAGCTGGTATACCTATGCCCGTATCTTTTACAGCTATGACTACATGCTGCGCATCTGGATTTACTAAAAATAAATCTACACCTCCTTTTTCAGTAAATTTCATAGCATTATTTATAAGATTTGTGATAGCACGTGCAAAATATCTCTTATCTATCATCACACATTTATTTTCGGCATGATCTTCTGCTTTTAGATACAGACCTTTTTTTGCAAAAAGAGGCTCAAACTCTGCCACTTGATCTTTTAAGATATCAAATACATTTACCTTTTCCAGATGGAGCTCAGCTTTTCCAGCATCAAACTTTTGTAAATCCAACATATCATTAGCGAGATCTAGCAGTCTTCCTGTTTCTGAATTTATTCTTTCTATAAATTCTTTTTGCTTAGAGTTTAGCTCACCCATTTTACCCTCAGAAAGGAGCGCCGAGTAGCCACGAATCACAGTCATAGGAGTGCGCAGCTCATGGGATACTACAGAAATAAATTCATTTTTTACTCTTTCTTTTTGCTTTTGATCACTTACATCCTGTTCTAACATGAGTAGAGAGCTGACTATTCCAGTGTCTGGATTTATTATAGGGGAGATTTTTACTTGAGACTCATATGTAGAGCCATTTAGCTTTAAAGCTTCGCAAAAAAACTCTTGTGAATTTTTTGTTTCTATAGCTTTTTTAAATGCCTCTTTAAAAATATTTGTATTCTCTCTTTTATGCCACATCGCATATGGCTCTTTTCCTTCTACTGCGAGAGGATTATTACCATTTATGGATTGTATTATTTTGTTTACATAGCTCACATGACCATCGAGTGTTAGTATGGCTATGATGTCATCTGCAGCGTCTACCGCCTCTTTAAATCTCTTCATCTTAGACACGGCTTCCTGTGCTATACCCTTTTCTTTACTTATCACTTTTTGATCCACGATATCTTGCCTTAGATTAAAACCTTCGTCCTTTCGCACTATGTGTAGAGCATATGATAGGGTTTTACTGAGTGCATCTATTTCTAAAATATTCGTCACAGGCATATCTTTTAAATCTTTACCTAAAAGAGCCTCTTCGGATATTTTATTTATCAAGATTAAAGACTTTTTTATTTTTTTGTAAAAAAAGCTAGATAATAAATATATCACCATTAAAAGTAATGCTAAAAAACTATATTGAGTCTTGTACAAAAACTGCCCAAAAGCCACAGATCTATTTGTGTCCATTTCTGAGACTATACATATACCGAGTGGTTTATAAAAATAAACTTTAACATAAGTTTTGACTCCACCATTTTCCAAAATAAAAGTGTCGTTTATATTTTTTTTGCAATAATCTATAGTTTTACTATCTGCTATTTTTTCGTTTTTTGTATTATTTGAAAAGCTGATAACACTGCCTGTATTATCTATGCCATAGGTTTTTGTACTGGTATCATACTCTTGTGAAAGCACTTTAAAAGCTTTTTGATTTATGATAAATGTCACGCTACCGACATATGCATTTTTAGAATAAATTTCGAGAGCTATTAGCATTTTGTCAGAAGGTACAGTATTATTTTTACCTATAAAAGTATTTTTAGAGCTTTTACTTTCTATAAAATTGTCTAAATTATTCTTTGGTCTTGGGCTGAGAGTGGCCGGAGTGAAATTACTACGAGAGTTGTTTAATAAAAATATTCTCGTCCCGGTGGCATTAAAAACAGCAATGTCTACATAGTCAGTATCTTTTTCTAAGAAATTTGTTCTAAAGTTTGCATTTAAAAGATTGCAGGATTCACTTGTACTAGATATCTCACAGGATTTATTTTCTAATAAAAATTTTTGTATGAGGAGATTTGTACTTTCACTTATTTCTATCCCTTTATCGGAAGACAATAAAATATCTAAGCTTTTTACTTTCAAGGATTGTATTTGCTCCAAGGTTTTAGATATTTCTAATTCAAACTTTTTTTCAAAAACATATGCAGATACTGTAAAAAACACTAAAAGAACTATTCCTATAAGTAGCAGAACTCTAACTTTGATAAACTTTGACAAAGATTGCATGAAAAAATTTTGATTTTATTTACTTTCGAGTATATACTATTTAATATGAATACAAAAATATTTATTGTGGAAGACAATCCCGATATAAGAGAGATATACAGACTCAGTTTTGAGCTCAATGGCTTTACTGTAGAGGCTAGCGATAATGGCCTCGACGCCATATCTCGCATAGCTGATATAAAGCCAGACCTAGTGCTACTCGATATCATGCTACCCGAGATGAGTGGCTTTGACGTACTCACCGCCATAAAACAAAACTTTGATGACGAAGATATAAAAAAGACACCAATAGTGGTGTGGAGCAATCTTTCTCAAGATGAAGATATACAAAAAGCCATGAGCAATGGTGCAGACTACTATCTACGCAAATCAGACTATGATGGAGACATGCTCATAGATAAAGTAAAAGACATAATGTCTAAACACGGAAAATAGGATTGGTATTATTTACTTATTCTTCTCAACTCTCTAAATGTCTCATCGAATATTTCATAGTAGTCTGCATACACATATTTTTGATCATAATCAATATCACCCACAGGTTCAAGTATTTTTAAACCCTTAAGTCTTTCAATTACTTTATAAGCACCTGGTGCGGTAAAACCTGTCCATTTCATTATTTCTGCAACACCAACAATGGGTTGACTGTACAGCTTGCGCACGATTTCAAGAGTAGATTCTGCTGATTTTTTACCAAGTTTCTGCATTTTTGCAAAATCATTGTCACGCAACAATGTTATTTGGGTACATGTTTCTATGGACGATAACGCAATATCTATTACTCCATCTAAAAAGAATTCTAACCAACCATTGATATCAGATTCTTCATCATGATAGGCTTGTAATTTTTGATAATAAAGTTTTTGATTCTTCTTAAAATATCCAGATAAATACAATACAGGCTCTTCGAGTAGTTTTAAGTGCTGTATAAACATAGCTACAAGCATTCTTCCAGTTCTACCATTTCCATCTGTAAAAGGGTGAATAGTTTCAAATTGCGCATGTAATAGTCCTGCCTTTACTAATGATGGGTATGTGTCTTCTGTATGTATAAACCTCTCTAAGTCATTAAGGGCTCGATTCATATCATCTAATGCTGGCGGTACAAATGAAGCATTACTTAGGGAATTGCCTCCAATCCAGTTTTGGGAACGACGAAATTCTCCGGGATAAGGATGGTGTGTAGATCTAGCACCCAACATCAATTTCTCATGTAATTCTTTTATCAACCTGAGAGATAGTGGAAAAGTTCTAGCTCTGCTAGTTCCGTAATCAGAGGCTTTTATATAATGCTCAATATCGTCAACATCAGTATTTTTTCTATTTTTTTTTTCTGTAATTGGTGCTGCAACAGCTTCTTGCATTGTAGCCTTAGTTCCTTCAATCTGACTTGAATATGTTGCATCTTTAATTACAAACATAAGTGTAAAATAATTTTTATCTGGCAAAAGTCTAGTTATGCCATCCAACTTACCCACCAAACGAATGGCATCCTCATGTTTTTTGTATAATTTTGGACTAATTACAAACCCATCTTTTGGAGGAAATTCAAAAGGTGAAAAAGATTTATGACCTTCTTTTTGCTGTATATATTCACCTATTTTTATTTTATTTACATTGGACATAGATATAAACATATTAGCATATTTCGTTTATATTAGCAAGTTGAACATAAACTTGGTTTTATTTTTAATGTTTTCATTTATATTATTTTACATAATATAAACTTTATTTACAATTTAGTTTATATTAGAGGTATAGATATAAACTATTCTTTTATTTTGAGCTAAGCATTAAAACCATACATATCGACATTTGCCTTTGCCTCCTCTACAGTAGTCAGGCCTTTAAATATTTTAAGCAAAGCGTCCTCACGTAAAGTGAGATAGCCTTGTGCATTTGCTACTTTTTGTATTTCTCTTTCACTTGGATTGGTGTTTGCCATCTCTTCCATCACACCATTCATGCTTATGGCTTCGTGCACAGCCAGACGCCCCTTATACCCGAATCCATTGCAGACCTCGCAACCTTTACCCTTTTTTAACTTATACACAGTATCACGATAAGGCTCTAAAAATGCTTGCTTATTGTTTTCTAGCATTTCATTCATAATATTATTTATGAGCTTCTTCTCTTCATCATCGGCTTCGTATTCGTACTCGCAGTCTTTACATATACGGCGAAGTAGCCTCTGGGCAAGAGAAAGTCGCAGCGCTGACCCAAGTATTTTTGGATTTACTTTCATATCTACTAGTCGCGGTATTACGCCCGCGGCTGTATTTGTATGCAAAGTAGAAAGTACGAGGTGACCAGTGAGAGCAAACTCTATCGCTGCCTCTGCAGTATCTAGGTCACGTATTTCTCCTACCATTATAATATTTGGATCTTGACGCATTATGGCACGCACCGATTTTGCAAAAGTGTACTCTTGCGAATTATTATCAACTTGTGTTTGTACTATGCCTGCTATTTTATATTCTATTGGATTTTCTACTGTTATTATTTTTAGCTCTGGGTTATAAATATGTCTCAACATCGCATAAAGTGTGGTCGTCTTTCCAGAGCCTGTCGGGCCTGTCATTAGTATTACTCCATTTGGCTTAGACAAGGCTTCTAACACTATCTTTTCGAGATATGGCTCAAAGCCAAGTGTCTCGAGTGTGACGTTTATAGAGTCAGGATCAAGGAGTCGCATCACGACCGACTCTCCGTAGTTGCCTGGAATAATGGAAACGCGCACTTCTATTTTTTTACTCATTAGGTCTATAGTAAACCTACCATCTTGAGCCTCTTTTAGCTGATTTAGTTTTACACCAGAAAGTATTTTTAGACGAGACTTAAAAAAGCCATAAGAGACATTTGGTATTTCCAGTACATCATGCAGTACTCCATCAAGACGAAAGCGCACGCGCACCATATTTTCGCTCGGCTCTATGTGTATGTCGGAAGATTTTAAGGCATACGCTCCAGCAAGTATAACTTCAAATAATTTTGTAGTAGACTGTTTTCCTTCTGACAAAATTTTTTTAGAAATTTCTATAAAATCTTGAAATCTTTTTATATTCAAAATAAAATCATCCATCATTTCTGCGTTTACTGATACTACACCCGAGACTACTAAGTTTGATTTTACCATATCGCCATATCTCTCCCAAGATCTTTCTAACCCTTTTTTGGTTGTGACGAATACCGTCACGATATTTCCCGCTTTTACTAGCCTGTCTAGTATCGCTTTTGTTTTGGGTAGCCCTGGATTTATACAAGCGACAAAAAGTCTTTTACCTGAGCGATGAAAAGGTGCAAGCAGCCCCTCGCGAGACTCGCTCTCCTCTATCGATCCGAGTGCCCCAAACTCAATAGGATAAGAAAGCAAATCCATCAGTGGCAAGTTTTGCTCTTGGCTGGTGCGTCTCGCCACAGAGTCATCTTCGTCTTCGCGAGCTTGTTTTAATATTAAATTTATTCCGTCATCTTTAAACTTGAGCATAATTGAAAACAGTATACAACAAATTTTTATTTATGTGAAAATTAAAAAATTGTAAATAGTAATTTTGTGCAGTGGGTGGGATTAGCTTGGGCACAAACAAAAATATTATTTATAATTTTTTATCTAACCGCATCAATGCCGGGAAGTGAGCCGCCAGATAAAAAATCTATCATCGCGCCGCCGCCGGTAGATATATGAGTAAATTTTAAATCTTTTTTTGTTTTTAGTAATTTATTGACTACCGCTACAGTATCTCCACCGCCTAGTATGACTGTCTTATTTTTCATTGCCCCGAGTGCTATGAGTAAATCTTTACTACCTTTATCAAAACCCTTTTCATACATCCCCATCGGACCATTCCAGACTATAGTCTTGGCCTCTTTAGCTATTTCTACTATTACCTCGAGTGTGCTGCGCCCAAAGTCTACTATCTTTTCATCTTTTTCTACGTCATTTACGCTGCAAGTGCGCGATAGGTTTTTATCATTCAAAGCCACCACATCAAAAGGCAGAATAATATTTTTAGCACTCAAAATACTTTTAGGCAATTTTACATCGCTATCTAGTAGTGACTGACCTATCTCATAACCTTCGGCAGAAAGAAAACTATGGGCCAGAGCGCCGCCCACAAAAATATGATCAGCTTTCTTTACAAAATTTGTTAGTAGTTTTAATTTAGTCTCAAACTTTGCTCCTCCTAAAATAAACAAAAATGGAGCTTTGGGATTAAGCGCTTTATCTAGGGCTATAATCTCTTTAATAAATAACGGCCCGAGCGCAGAAGGCAAAAGCTTTGGCAATCCTACTATCGAGGCATGCTTTCTATGGCTAGCCGAAAAGGC
>JAYWGA010000028.1:0-3238 GCA_043778525.1 bacterium | reverse complement strand
CTGTGTTTAGATTATATATAAACGGCGTCACAGCGACAGATGCGCCGAGATTTGTGGCAGATAGATTTGCTACTATGCGGTATGTCTTGCCGGCGCTTAGTGTCACTTGATTACTAGTGTTTGGTATATTGCCTGAGCTAGTAAATAGTCCTGCGGTCACATTTGCTCCCGAGATAGTACCTGAGACACGAGCCTCGAGATAGTCTACTAGCTGACCAGTCACACCTGTAAAGCCTCCTATCTTTTTCCAAGTGATATTTGATTGGCCGTTGTTTGTAGTGTTGTTCCAGATTGTAGTAGTGTTTGCTCCGCCTGATGCAAATTGCATCTTGTAAGTCGCTGGACCTGTAGTGACAACTCTCACAGTCTGATTAGTCACACCTCTTTCACCGGCTGCACTAGACTGATACGACGAGTATGACGCCGGTACATCTACATTGGCTGCGTTTACTAGCTTTGTCTGTGAGGTGCCTCCGACTGCTCCGTTTGATACTGCCGCGGTATAAGTAATCTCCCAAGTACCAGCAGACTGTATAGTAAAGTTTGATCCTGGTACATCTACAAATGTAGTATTAGGTACAGTAGATCCATTTGTGATAGTAGTATCCTCGCCAAACTCACTCAAGACTGTCGCGTTACCAAAGCTATTCCACCTCGCGCCATTCCAGATAAATGCAGCTGAGGCATTCATCTCTATCGGTGTACCGTACATATTAAATGGAGTGGTACCTGTGTTGTTTATATATACTATTCTTTGTAGATTTACATTTGCAGGGTTTGGTAGTGTGAGACTGCGACCAGATGTAGACTGCGCTACATTCACATGATTTATATACTCAGATAGCGTACCAGATATGATGACAGTGTCACTAGTAAAGTTTCCGAGACTATTTACACTGTACTCGGTAGTAGCATTTGCTCCTAGCTGAGTCACTTTGGCATATGAGCTGTTTGCTTTTACATTTCCTGTCGTAGCTGATATTATACGCACTGATACATTTATATTTGTAGTCGGTGTTATTATTGCTGAGGCTTGTCCTGCATAGGCTTCATTAGTAGACACATTTGGAGAAAGGTATCCACCAGTATTTCCTATTAGCGCTCCATTTGTATTGTCTCTCCATTGATAAGTCACATCCCCATTAGACACTCCGCCGTTTTGGGCTAGTGTTGACTCTAGATTGTATGTACGACCAGCAAAGAGAGTAAAGCTAGACGAAGCGTATGGCAAGTTGCCGGCTTGATAAGTAAAGTTTACATCATTACCCGCAGACACAGCTTGGTTGCTTGCTAGCACTGCATTTCCAAAGTCCACGCTACTACCAGTCACTGCTAACTGACCTGCTATCACCTCGATAGATGCCCACGACTGTCCATAAGTAGTACTATTACTCTCACATCCACCTCCACCAGCAGTTATACATCTCACTTCTACTCTTGTATCTGTGTTAGGTGTTATCACTGCAGTTGCTGGTCCGCTTGATCCAAACCCCACATTACCTGTACCATAATCATGTGACATAGCCGGCGCACCGATGAGTACATTTGTATCAGCATTATACCAACCATAACCAGTAAAAGCACTACTACCACCAGATACAGAGGATGCAAGCTTGTAAGTCTTACCAGCCTTAATGGTGAACCTACCCTTAGAGGCTACATTTTGTGTTGTGGTATAAGTGGTAGCGAGATCAAGATTGACGTCATTACCATATTGCGACTGTATGCTATCAAATTGATAGTGCCCTGATCCACTTGCGGGTGAAGATGCAGTACTAGCCTTTGCAAATATATAGCTCGCCTGATACGCGGCGCTGTTTGGTGTACTTGTAGCTGTGCTAGTAGCATTGTTGCCGTTTGCTAGTAGTAGTTTGAATCCATTAAAATATAGCTCGCCTGCTATGTTGTAGAGAGAGTTTAATACATTGCCTATAGCCGAGCTACTAGTAGCTAGACCTATGGTGATAGATGGTGCAGATGAGGCGGTAGAGTTTAGCTCTATACCACCGTCGATCAGTAGCTTTGTGTTTAGAGATAGAGCTGTAGCTGTGGTAGTACCTATTGCTAGGAGGCCATTTGTCCTCACTTGCACTGCCGCATTTCCATCATTTACTTGTAGGGCGCTGTTTGCACTAGGCGCTCCGGTATTTATACCTACCGATCCGAGTGCTGATATCACCATTCTTTGTACACTCGTAGTGTAGAATCTTATAAAGTTATCGTCAAAGCCTCCGGCATTGGTTTCTATTCTAGTGTCATTGTTTACTCCATCTTGTATCAGAGTAGCATTGCCACTACCAGATCCACCACTCACCACAGTCGCTCCTGCCGCTAGGAAATTATTTGCTAGTAGCTGCATAGTACTAGAAGATAGCGCGCGACCGAGCAAGAAGTCTGTAGTCGACGAAGTGATACCTCCTAGATTGTTTAGATATAGTAGAGATCCCGCAGCAAAGCCATTGTGTACCTGTGATAGTCCAGAGAAAAGACTGATGATACCGCTCGCTCCAGCTACATTTGTAGTCTGGGCTATACCTATCATCGCTGCTCTATCAATGGAGACACTCTCACCCATTTGTATTATGCGGTTTATGATGTCATTTGTAGAGGCTGGATTTATATATGTTAGGGAGTATTTACCAGTCCTGTCAGATACTAGGCTTGCATTTGAATAGCTAGTATTGCTATTAAAGATACCAAATGAAGTCGAGCTAAAGAGAGTAGGTACGATAGCCATCGAAGACGAAGCTGTGAAAGGAGTGAATACAAGCTCTCCACTAGATCTTTTTACTAGCACAGCACAATTGTAATCTCCCGCACATGCAGCTCCGACCTCTGGCACTGAAGCTTGCGCATCTATCAATACTTCTGTTCCGTTTGGAGTCATTACTCCATTTGCCGCTACTGTAAAGTTGCGCAAGAATGTACCTGCTCCACCACTGTAAACATAAGCTCCTACACCTTCCGCCATTTTTACTAGTCTTAGTTTTGCATTTGTCCTAGCTACCATAGTATTATCTGACTGTTGAGTGACAGTATTACCACTTATACTATATGAAATATATCTTGCATAACTATCACTATTCCTAGGGAACATTACTACAGCTGTATTTGGTCTCACAGATATAACATCAGCCCAGCCACCGATACTCAGAGTTGCATTTACAATACCTTGATTTATCTGTCCTCCATCATAGCTAACTGTATTATTTGCATTGACTAAAAGAGTACCTGCATA
>JAYWGA010000027.1:0-27435 GCA_043778525.1 bacterium | reverse complement strand
CTTCCAAATACTCTTTGTCCCAAAAAGTTTTGGGACTGGCTAGATTTACTCTTTTTTTGATGTTAGTTTTTTTAAGCATACATTAAACATTTGTAGTTATAATGCCGATCTTAGCAAGCTCATCTTTAGTGACCGGTGTATCTGGATGATTATCATTATATCTTTCTACTATATCTGAAACTGATCTCAAAATATCACCTTTTGAAATATATTCTTTCATATTATTCCTCCAATTTGTAAACAAAACATCAAATGCTTTTTCTCCCGAAGTATTATTTCGTAATATGTGATGTACAAAGAAACTAAAATATCTATCAGCTAAACTATTGTCGCCAATTTTTAAGCTATCTCTATTTGGTCTACCACTTATAGGTAATAGAAATCGTCTATCTCTATCTATAAACATTTGTAAAAAATCAAAGTCAGTTAGATTTTCTATGGTTTTAGTAGGTTTAGATGTCAATGCTTTAAAGTAATTTATGAAGTTTGAAAATTCTGCTTTTAAGGTACTGACCTCAACCCTGATGTGATTATTTTTATTCGCGAGCTTAAAGCTGTCTTCGCCTATTAGTTCTTTTAATCTAAAATCTGCTTCATCAAGGCTAAAACTTTCTTGATTGCCATAATAATCTTTCGCAGATCGTAGTAGAAGAAGTTGTAAATCACTATCTCCTTGAGAAAATTTAAAGCTTCTCCACACTAGCATTGCCACCTCTTTCGAGGTCAGCTGTCTTTCTGTGCTTTCTATCTTTGATGCAGGATTTGTTTTTGGTCCTTCCATATATTTTAACTTATCACAGCCTTTATACGCCTCACACCAGCCGAGACAGCCTCTTCTTTTATAATTTTAAAAGTACCGATGACACCAGTGTGCTCCACATGTGGCCCACCACAAAACTCTATCGAGGGAGTATTTGTACTACGATTTATATCCGTACCTATTGTGTACACCTTTACTATATCGCCGTACTTTTCTCCAAAGAGGCCTATTGCACCTCTCTTTTTTGCTTCGTCTTGGCTTATATCTTCAGCCTTTACTGGCATATCTTTTTTTATCCAAGCATTTACTTTTTGCTCCACTTGCGCCTTTTGCTCGTCTGTCATTTTGCTATCGTATGAAAAGTCAAAACGAAGACGCTCGGCTGTGAGGTTTGAGCCTTTTTGAAATACCTTATCACCGAGTACCTCACGCAAGGCCTGATGTAAAAGATGCGTTGCCGTGTGATACTTTACCACCACTTCAGATGTATCCGCCAGACCTCCTTTAAACTTTTGCTCAGCACCACTTCTTGAAAGGTCTGCATGTGCTTTGCGCTCTGCTTCAAAACTCTCGAGCAAATATGCATAATTAAAAGTAATATTCTTTTCGCGCATGATATCTAGCATCAGCTCAAATGGAAAACCAAGAGACTGGTAAAAGAAAAATAAATCTTTAGCCTTAAAACTTTTTGCTTTCTCAAACTCTTTCAGTCCTTTTTCTAAAGTGATTTCAAACTGGGTTTCTTCTTTGTCTAGCGCTTCAAATATATTATTTTTAGTATTTTTAAAGTCCGTATAATGTCCTTCGTAAAAATTTACAAATTCATCTGCTATTATTTTTGTAAAATTATTTTCTATACCGAGCTTTTTACCCATACGCACCGCACGCCTGATGAGTCTGCGCACAAAGTAGCCTTGGTCTTTATTGCTCGGGAATACTTCATCACCGATAAGGAAAGTAGCCGCGCGTATATGGTCTAAAATAACCCTAAAAGAGTACTGCACACTTTCGCTATCTGTATAATTTTTCCCAGACAGATCTTCTAGTTTATTTATAGAGCTTTCAAATATATCTAGCATAAAGACATCGGCATTATCATTCACAGACGCAGCCAGACGCTCGAGACCTCCTCCATAGTCCACATTTTGTTGAGCCAGCTTTTCAAAGCCATTTTCACCGCGCATATATTCCATAAACACATTGTTGCCTATTTCCATAAAACGTCCACAGTCGCAGTTTACATTGCAAAACTCACCACTAAATGGCGTACCTGGTACGCAAGCGCGGCCGAGTTCTGGATTGAAGTCATAAAACATCTCGGTATCGGGTCCACCAGGTTCACCCACTGGCATTTTGCTGGGTACTCCCACGCGACTCCACCAATTCTTTTTTTCACCGTAGAAAAATATTTTATCACCTTCGCGTATCCCGAGATTTTCTGGGTCTTCATTTGTGTTTGCCGTTATATTTTTAGCAGCAAAAAGACTTTGCCAAATCTGCGCAGTCTCAACATCTCTTGGTACTGTGTCATTGCCAGCAAAGGCACTGAAGTAAAGGCGCTTTGGATCTAGTTTTATTTCTTCAGTCAAAAATTCCCACATAAAAGATATCTGCTCTTTTTTAAAAAAGTCTCCTAAAGACCAATCACCAAGCATTTCAAAAAAAGTCGTGTGGCGATTGTCCCCTACTTCTTCTATATCTTGTGATCTAAAGCACTTTTGACTATCTGCAATACGCGCACCCAGAGGATGAGTTTGGCCTAGTAGATACGGCACCATAGGCTGCATGCCAGAGCCAGTAAATAGCGTCGTAGGGTCATTTTCTGGTACTAGTCTAGCACTCTCTATGATGACACAATTTGCCTTATCTCTAAAAAAAGTTAAATACTTTTGCCTTATTTCATTTGTGCTTATTTTCTGCATATAGGTTTATTATATCATAAAAATTTTATTGTAGAATATTATAAAAAAAGAAAAGGGCCGCTGTTTGCGGCCCTTCAAATTTGTGCTAGGCATATTTATTAAGTAGCTATGCTGTTTCGTAAAATTGGCGTAGCCTTTTGTGATCTTTCCCTGACGGAGCTTTTTCACGCAGATGTTTTTGCTCTCGCCAAGCAAAGTAGCAATATGATATTAGATCATTTTGCTCTCGACCAATGTCAAATTTGAAATGGTCAAGCTGATAGAATTTATCATCAATGACAAAGAATATCTCTTTCTGTAGAGTTATTGGCATCCAATCTTGTGCGTCAATCTTTTCTCTGCAAAGGATAGTAAGCTTTATTGCTTCTATCCTGCATGAAAGTAAAAGGGTCACTTTTCTATTAAATGTACTTTGATGGCTCTTATAGGAACTTTTCTTTTCTTTAATATCGCGCACAGTAGCACTACGGTCACTTGCGAGATTGGAAGGCGAGTAAATATTAAAAGCCTCATACATAACGAAACCCCTTTCCAAGGATCATAAGTTTTTAGCCACAATAGCAAGCCAACTTTCCATAGCTAAAAATATTATATATTAAAATGAGTATAAAAAGCAACTTTTTTAAAAAATATATTTTTTAATATTTAATTTTAAATTTAGCTCATTCGTCTTTTTTTTCTTCGTCTATCTCTTTCCTGTACTCTTTTAAAGTATGCCAAAATCTGGAGACTGTCTCTTTTTCTTTACTGGCAGTACGCAAAAAAAAGTTGCGACTTTTAGCATAAAGCATGTCAGTAAAATCGCTGAGCATACCCATAGCTATTACAAAGAAGTGTAAAATTATATTTAAAGTTTTTTTGAAAAAGATTCTTATCTCATCATAAAAGTAAAAGAAGCTTTTAAACAAAATCTCTTTAGCATGCTCAAGGCTACTTTGCATATCTTTTTTAGTTTCTAAAAATATTTCTACGCCATCTTCTATTTCGTCTGTCAGGTCTAAGTCTATATTTTTAATATTAAACTTATCTTTCAATAATTTATAAGAAACAAAAAACACTATTATAATAAGTGGTAAAAAAATTATAATAGTGTAAGTTGTATTCATATATTTAAAATAAATTTAAAGATTATGCAAATCTAGCCATTTTAGACACGGCTACATTCTCCCCAAACTTTTGCACAGCACTACTTAGCATTTCGCCGATAGTTAGCTCTGGATTTTTTAGGAAAGGTTGATTTAAAAGTACAGATCCAGCTAAAAACTCAGCGTATTTGCCTTCAGCTATTTTTTCTTGCAACTCGGCTGGCTTGCCTGTTTTTGCCGCTTCTTCTTTGAAAAAGTTCATATATTTTGTGCGCACAGCCTCCGTCACGTCAGTTTCTTTTATAAACTCCGGCGCCATACCTGCTACATGCACAGCTATGTCTGTGGCTAGAGCTACAAATTCTGGATTTTGGGATACAAAGTCAGTCTCGCAAGCTAGCTGCACCATAGAGCCTACGCGGCCACCCTGATGCATATATGACGCAGAGCAATATGCCCCAAACTCTCTGTCTAGTTTCTTTTCAGCTTGAGCTTTAGATATTTTTCTTAGTATCAAGACTGCCTTTTCCATGTCACCTGCTGCTTCTTCCAGGGCTTTGCGGCATTGCATTACCGATACGCCTGTCGCCTCTCTTAACTCTCTTACTTGGTCTGTTGTTATTACTGTCATAGTTTTATTTTGTTTATTTAAAGTTTATTGATTTACATTTTCTAGGCTTTTTGTAATAGTCTCAAGTATTATAGCGATACTTCCAGCAGATGCCTCATTTACTACTATCGGATATTTTATATTTTTAATATTACAGTCAGAGTTTGCAAGGGCTACTATAGGCACTCTAGTATAGTTGGCTTCCGTCACAGCTATCTCCTCAAAACGAGGATCCACCACCACTATAGCCGCTGGCGTACCGTGTATGCCTACTAGACCACCAAAGTTTTTGGTCATTCTAAGTATGTCTTTGCTTATTAGAGATTGCTCTTTTTTAGTGTACATCGACAGTTCGCCTTTTTCTCTTTTTGCTACTGTTTCTACTAGTTTATCTATTCTCTTCTTCATTTCTGGGAAGTTTGTAAGTGTACCTCCGATAAATCTTTCTGCTGAGTGAGGCATGCCAAGTGCTATGCCTATATTTTTAGTTTGCATGCGAGCTTCTGGCTTTACTCCTACAAATAGTATTTGCTTTTTATCTGCTAGTATTCCTGCCAAAAAGTTTATGGCTGTTTGAGTTTGTTTTGCTGTTTCTTCTAGGTTTATTATGTCTTTACTGTTTTTTGTAGTGTAAAGAAAAGGCTTTGTACTAGGATGACGGCGAGACTTTGAATAGCCTATATGTCCTCCTGTGTTTCTAAGTTTTTCTACGAGTGCTGCTTTGTCTATTTCTATCATATTTTATATATATTATTGGATAAACAAATTAGTTCAAAAGTTTTTATTGTTTGTGCCCAAGCCAATCCCACCCACTGCACAATAATAACTTTCTTCTAATTTGCTTTGATTTTTAATTTTCTTTTTTGATACAACACCACTTGAGAATAATAGTCTGAGATGGAAGACTCAAGGGCTCGGTGAGCGATATCCGATGCTGTAAAAACTTTAAGAATGTTTAAGATTATATCATAAAAGCTTTTAAAATACAAAATATAAATGCCCAGTATTTTACTTTACGCAAAAAAGTGTGCTATAATAGCTTTTACATACACATGAAAAAAAGAGAAAAAACTATAATGAATGAGCAAATACGCTACCCCGATGTACGCGTGCTCACTGATGACAATCAAAACCTAGGCATAATGAAGCTAAAAGATGCCCTAGATAAAGCTAAAGCTGAGAATCTAGACCTAATACTTGTAGCCGAAAAGGCAAATCCTCCAACCTGTAAAATAATAGACTACGGTAAATATAAATACAGCGAGTCAAAAAAAGAGAGCGGTAAAGTGAATAATACTACCGAGACAAAGGTGCTACGTATGAGTGTAGGTACTGGCGAAGGAGACCTGACGGTAAAAGCAAAGCAAGGCTCGGCTTGGCTAAAAGAAGGACATCGTGTAAAGATAGAGCTAAAGCTGCGAGGAAGAAGTAATGCAATAGATCAAAACTTTTTAAAAGAGCGTATGGAGCGCGTGCTGATACTGATGACCGAAGAATATAAAATAGCCGAGGAAGTGAAAAAAATACCAAATGGTATGATAATGGTGATAGAAAAAGGCAAAAAAGCTTAGTTTTATTTTTTAAAATACTTTGCTAGTGTGGGTCCTACTTGTCCTTGATAGTTTACATTTTTCTTATCTCCGTACAGTACATCTGTTTCTCCTGATAAGGTTTCAAATACCATCTCGGTAATAGGATAGCCGTCGTACACAAAAAGTATTTCAGATGATCGTACTTCGAGTGTGCCAAAGCCTTTAAATCCAGGATCAAAAAACCCAGCATAATGAGCGCGAAACTCACCAAGCTTATAATTTGAAACTTCCATCTCACCTGCTATATTGCCCGGTATGTCTAGTACCTCCTTTGTGGATAAAATATAAAATGCATGCGGCTCTAGTATGAGGCCACCGCTCTTTACATTCACTGGCTCAAAGAAATCTGTTGTATCGTAATAAAATCTTTTGGACAAGTCAAGTATCTTATCTGTGCCACGACATACAAAGCCTGGATTTTTAATATCTAGATCAAGAGTCATGATAAAGCTTTTTCTCAAACTATTTATTTCTAGATTTCCATATTTTATTTTTTTAAATTTTCTATCCTTCACTAGTCCATTTTTAATTAAATTATGAAAAGTGTCTTCGTCAGTGGACGCCTCCCCTTTTACAAATCTAATCTGTGATAGCGACTCACCGCTTGGTAAGATGACTGGAAAAGACTGTGCAATGACCAGCATCCACAGGTCTCCAATAAAGCCCTCTGGGAGCGTGTCATAAAAAGCTACTCCATCAGCCAGGAGCTTTACGTGTACATCTACTCGTCCCGTCGAGGACTTTGGACTCACATGAGCGCGCACTCCACTTGGTAGTGGCTTTGTTATTTTACCTATATAAACTATGTGTTTTACACCTCGCTCTAGCACATATTCTCTGCTGCTTTGTTTTATTTTGGTGGCGTCCATGCGAGCAAATATATCTCGCACTCGCTCGCCTTTTTTAGGCAGTGTCATGCGCGAGATACGATACCGCTCTTCTTGAGTGACTAGATCTAGCGACGCTGGGCTGATATGCTCAAGGCTGATGGCAGGATTAAAGTAAGTATTAAGTTTTAAAGATTTTATTTGATTGTCTGACAGCGCCCCGTCTTTTATTTCTAACGTACTTATTTTTTCTGATTTGATTTTAAGATTTTTTACTGCTTTCATGTTATTTATAGTATAACAAAAATTTTATATTTAAAGTATTTTAAAAAACTTAGACCCCACCCAGATGTTTTTGGGAAGGGTCTTTTTTTTATTTTGAATCTTTTCACACACCGATCTTTTCCAGTATCTCAAGGGTACACGCATGCACCTCTTCGATGCTTTTTGAAGCATCGACAAAATGCACTGAGGCCTCGGGATGCAGCAGTCTCATACGGTGATGGAAAAAATCGAGATAGCCTTCGTGGGTTTTTTTGTAAAAAGCTGCTTCTTGAGCATCGAATTGATCTATATCACCCGTAGCCAGTCTCCCAGCTAAAGCTTTATACACTCTTTCTTTTGCCTTTATCGGATCTAGATCGTAAAAGATATAATCGGTTGGGTGCACAGCTCCATCATATACACCCGCTGAGATGGCCTGGTAGAATTTCCAGAAATTGGAATCATTTTGTAAACTCATTTGTGCAAACACTTGAAAGGCCCAAGTGCTAGCATCAGCTCGATCGGAGATTATAGTAATTCCCGAGTGAAGTGTTGGTAGCACCACCTCATGCAAAAGTTGATTCCTTGCTGCGTACATTCCAAGAATGAGACTTTTTGGATGTAGCTCAACGCTATAGTCTGCAGCTAGAAAGGTTCTACGAAGGTCTTCTCCAAAAGCTGTTCCTCCTGGCTCTCTTATGATAAGAGTTTTGTCGGGATAAGCTTTTTGAGCAAGTTTCATTTGTGTTGTTTTTCCGGCTCCTCCCATACCTTCAATGACGATATAGGGAGCAAGTTTTTTGGCTTCAGCCATTTCTCTATTCCCTGTTACTATTTCAGCCGGGTATTCGGCACTGACTAGCATATTAGCATATTTGTCTTTAAATAAAAATGCATTTGCTTCAGTGGTCTTTTGCAAAAAAATATAGTAGTATGTAGCTAGAATCCTACAGGAATGGTCTTGTGGGAGATGTGGAGTAAAAGCTATGACCAGTATGAAGCATGTCTACAGCCTGAGCCAAATCGCGCAAATGCGCGACAAGGTGAAAAAAAATGTCACCGCAAAGGTGGTGGTGCACAGCATTGCTCACCATGAGGCTCCTGAGCTCGTGACGATGGAGGTCAATTTTCCAAGAATGGTGCTGGCTGAGTTTAATACTCACTGCGTATTTTCGAGAAACTCGGCAAGCTCACGAGCTATTCCTGTCGAGGTGCAGTTGCGCATGATACTTGACAATCTTTATTTGCCTTTTTTCTTTGGTGCAAACAAATCTGGAATGCAGGCAAATGAAGAGCTCGAAGGTGATGATCTGATCGCTGCCGTGAATAACTTCATGGTCGGACGTGATATCGCTATCTTGCAAGCAGTAGCCCTCATGGGTGGTGTAAAAACCATCAAGGGTGAAGCTCTGCAGGAGGAGCTTGGAAACATGATGGAAAACTATACTTGGCTTCAAGGTTTCTTTATGCCTCAAGCCATCGGTCTGCATAAGCAAAATGCAAACCGCGTGCTCGAACCGTATATGTGGCATAAAGTGATTGTCACTGCGACCGACTGGGCAAACTTTTACGGTTTGCGTTGCAATGAACATGCTCAGCCCGAAATCAGGGAAGCTGCACTTGCTATGATCAAAGCTCACGAAGGAAGCTCACCTACCTTCTTGAAAGAAGGTGAGTGGCACACACCATATATAAATGAAGACGAGCAAAGCTTGCCAGCCTTTGAAAGAAAGTCTGTGAGTGCTGGTAGATGCGCTCGCGTGAGCTATCTCACACATGATGGTGTGAGAGATATCAGCAAGGACATGGAGCTTTACCAGCGACTTTTGGATGGAGGTCACATGTCTCCCCTTGAGCATGTAGCTACTTACGACCCGAAGGCGCGTGGCAAGCTGCGTAGCTGGCGTGCTTATCGGCAAGATGTCAAAGATGAAAATGACTTCTCCAAAAAGCAGGCCTGGAAAACTCTGCTTACTGGCCTTAAAGGGGATGAAAATCTGTTGGACTTCCTGCTAACGCTCGAGTAAAAACAATAACGTAAAATAAATGTGTAAAGCCTGGCACAAAAGCCAAAAGGCGCGGCACCCGTTGGGTGCCGCGCCTTAACTATTTAAAATTACTTTACATTCTCATACTTCCTAAACCAAGTCTCCTGCCTCTTTGCATACTGCCCTATTTCTAAAACAAGATTTTTTATCATTTCTTCATAATTTATCTCTCCATCCAAAAATTTATTTATATTTTTAAATTCTAAACCTAGTCCATTAAGATACGTAGATGATAATCTATATTTTTCCTTAGCTGCTCTCACCTCCTCCACCATCCCTTGCTCCAGTCTTTGCTCCAGTCTTTTTGCTATGCGCTCTCGCAAAGTATCGCGGTCAAATTTACGGCTTGTATTTATTATTTGTATGTCAAAAATATTTTTATCAAACCTTTCTTTTTTAACGGTCTCTGGAACTTTACCTAAAGCTTCTATAATTTCTAGAGCACGTACTAGCCTCACTTTATTATTTTTATCTATTTTATTTGCAGTTCTTTCATCTTTTGCTTTTATGAGTTCAAAAAGTTCTTCATGTGTTTTTACATTATACAGATCTCTAAACTTTTGATCAGCCGGTACAGGTGATAGCTCTTCGTCAAAATATATCGCGTCTATATATTGTCCTGTACCGCCACAGATGATGGGCACCTTTCCTCTTTTTAAAATATCAAAGACCAAAGGTATTGCTAACTTTTTATAATCTTCCACCGAAAAGTAAGTCCCAGCGTCTATGGTATTTATGAGGTGATGAATAATTTTAACCCCTTTCGCCCCTTGGGCACCTTCCCCAAGGGAAGGACCTTTGTCTAGAGTGTTCGATTTACTTGCTTCCCTTGGGGAAGCTCCGCAAAGCGGTGAAGGGGTTTGGGTCAGCTCCGCCTCTGTCGCTTTGCCTGTAGTCAGATTAAAATCATTAAATATTTGTCTCGAGTCGGCGCCGACTATCTCACCGTTATATTCACCCGTAGCTTCATTGAATCCAGTAGCTAAAACAGCTTCTATCGCGAGATCTGTTTTACCGCTAGCTGTGGGGCCCATTAAAAAAATAATTTTATCTTTCACTGAAATATTCATTCTACACAATATAAAAGAAAAGTATATAATAGTCAATTTCCTTTTTTAATTTACTTGTGTTATAATAGTTCTTGTAAATAAATATGGTAACAAATATACACATCGTCAAAGGAAAAAATGATTCATCGGCTTCACTTCTAAGTAAATTTACTAAGAAAATAAAAGAAACAGGCATAATACCTAAAGTAAAATCTAAAAGATATCAAGAAAGAGAATTTTCTAAGTTAAAACTTAAAAAAGACAAACTAGTAAACTTGATAGCAAAAGATAGATATGAGCATTTAAAGAAAATGGGCAAGCTTGTGACGAAGACATATAATCGCCCATCTGCTGCCCCAAGTATTTCTAATAATACAACTACAGCAAAATAATTTTAAAATATCTAGATGCTAGAATTTGAAAATATAGATATAAATATAAGTGAAAAACAAAAAAGGGAAATTAAAAACTTTCCTTTTTTGCTATTGAAAAATGATATATTAGGTAAAGATTTTGAATTATCCGTGACTTTTGTCAGCCCTGCCAAAGCTAAACAAATAAATATAAAATATAGACAAAAAGATTATATTCCAAATACTTTATCTTTCCCGTACTCAGACACATCAGGGGAAATATTTATGCAAATAGAAACTATCTATAGTCAGGCAATGGATTTTGAATTATCTAAAAAAGATTTTTTGCTAAAAATTTATATACATTCGCTACTGCATCTCAAAGGGCTAGACCATGGAACTAAAATGGAAAATGCCGAAGCTAAATATATAAAAAACTACTCTAATACATATTAAAGATATATGGTATAATGCTTTTAAATGAAAAGCGATAATCTAAGAGTCGGCATAGATCTAGGTAGTAAAACCATAAAAGTGGTCGTAGCTATTGAAAATAAAGATACAGGCAAAATGGAGCTGCTAGGCGCCACCAAAGAAAAATCAGAAGGCATAATAAATGGACAAATATACAGTGTCAAAGCGGCTTATGAGTCAATAAATAAAGCTATTAAAAAAACCGAAAGGGCCCTTTCTGTGGACATAGATAGAGTGAGTGTGGGTATATCTACATCGTGCACAAAACATATACAAATAAAAACAAAAAATACAGTAGCAAAATCTTCTAATGAAATAAGTGAGCTAGACCTTGAAAAGTGCCGTAGTGATGCTATGAAAAGTGTACAAATAAACTCACCTTTGCAGATACTTCACACCCATCTTTCTTATGTCTATGTAGACGGCAAAAGAATAAAAGGTAGTCCGCTCGGCATGATAGGACATTCTATAGAGACTGTGCACACAGTGACTACTATCCCTAAAAAAACTTTAGAAAACTTTATACAAATATTTGACGATTTAAATCTGGAAGTAGTGGAAATAAATCACAATGCTTTTATGGGTAGTATGCCACTGACCACCCCAAATGAAAGGGCTTTTGGTATAGCAGTACTCGATATTGGTAGTAGTGCGAGCGTGTTTACTGTATACGAAAATGATTTGCCGGTATTTGTAAACACTTTACCTGTGGGCGGTGATTCTTTTACAAAAGATATATCTATTTGTATGAGTGTAAATATGGCCGAAGCTGAAGATTTAAAAAAAAATGCCAAGCAAATAGAGCATAGATATAGTGAGACCAAAGATAGCAAAAAAATAAATCAAATATTGCAAGCTAGAGCTGAAGATCTTGTATTTTTAATAGAGAGAGATTTAAATAAGATAGGAAATAAAACACAAATACCAAATGGCATAATTATTTCTGGCGGTGGCGCTAATCTTTATAATCTGAAAGAAAAACTAAAACAAAAATTAAATATACCTATCATCGAAGCGCGTGATATTTTAAAAAACATAACAGAAAATATTTTGGATGATAGCTCTTGGGCAAATGCTTATGGGCTTGTCCTTGTAAAATTTGAAAACAAAAATATTTTAAATTCTATTTTGGGAGGTATTTTTGCAACTATAAAGCAATTTTTTATCAAAATAGCACCATAAATAAGGCATATTTGATATGTTTTTTATTTTTGAGATATTTGCTATAATAGCTACTATAAACAAACAAACCAATAAAGAGAAAATATGCCCAAAATAAATCCATCGATAGAGACATTTGCTCGGATTAAAGTCATAGGAGTAGGAGGCTCTGGAAAAAGTGCTTTAAATCACATGATAAATAATGGTGTGGACTCTGTGGAGTTTATTGCTATCAATGCAGATGTGCAGGATTTGCATAACTCCCTTGCTGAAAAGAAAATACACATAGGCAAAAACTATACTAAGGGACTAGGTGCTGGTATGGAGCCAGAAAAGGGACGCAGAGCCGCAGAGGAAACTCGTGAGGAAATACAAGACGCTATTTCTGGCGCTGATATGACCTTCATTGCATGTGGTATGGGTGGAGGTACTGGTACTGGCGCTGCACCTGTGGTGGCAAAAATAGCTCGTGATCAAGGTATACTTACGATCGCAGTAGTGACGAAACCTTTCTTTTTTGAAGGTCGTGAGCGTATGCGTCTTGCTGATGAAGGTCTAGAAGAACTAGAAAAAGAAGTAGATGCAATAATAGTAATACCAAATGATAGAATACTTGGGGCTATAGATAAAAACACTAGTGTAAAAGCAGCTTTTGCTATGTGTGATGAGATTTTGCGCCAGGCAGTAGAAGGTATATCAGACCTCATTACTACACCAGGTACTTTTGGAAATATAGACTTTGCTGATATACGCACCATACTCGCAGACTCTGGTACAGCGCTGATGGGAGTAGGTACAGCACAAGGGGAAAATAGAGCAATAGAAGCCGCGAATAAAGCTATAAACTCTCCCCTTCTAGATGTCTCTATTCATGGTGCTAAGGGTGTACTCTTCTCTATTGCAGGCTCAGATGATCTTTCATTATATGAAGTGCAAGAGGCAGCAAAAATAATAACAGAGTCAGTAGATAAAGACGCTCGCATCATATTTGGTACTACTATAAATGATGGACTCAAAAAAGACGAGGTAAAAGTGACTGTGATAGCTACAGGCTTTCCAGCTTCACACAAATACGGTAATAGCTTTGATAAAAAAGATGTATATAATACTATAAGTACTATAGCAAACAGAGACACAAACTCAAGTAATCCAAACTTTTCTACAAATAAAAGCACAGACAAAATAATAGACAAAGAGCCTTCCTCTTCCATCAGAAGCTTTTTTACAAGTAGTAAGCCGATAGAAAAAGAAACTGAAGCAAAAGAAATAAAAGAAGCTATAGTAATAGATGAAGAAGACAAAAATATCAAAGAAGAAGATGTAATAGTAAAAGCTCCAGAAAAAATAGTAGTAGAGGAGACTAAAAAAGAAAATGTAAAAAAGCAAGCAGAAGCTATAGATCTGACAGAAGATACAGATGAATGGGGAGCTATACCAGCTTTTATGCGTCAGCGCAAATAAGCTTTCGTGCTATACTTTTTATATGCAAGAAATACAATTTGATTTGGTAATAATAGGTGCTGGGCCTGCAGGTACATCTGCAGCCGTCTATGCTGGAAGAAAGAAAATAAAAACACTACTCATTACAGGTGACTTTGGTGGACAGTCTGTGGTGTCAGAAAATATACAAAACTGGATAGGAGACACTACTGTGAGTGGTGGCGAGCTCGCCAAAAGATTTGAGACTCATGTAAATGCCTACGCTGGAGAAGACTTGGAGGTGCTAAAAAACACTCAAGTAAAAAATATAGTTAAAAAAGTAGAAGGTGTAGAAGAATGTTTTGAAATAGAAATATCTGGAAAGTATCAAGATAAAAATATAATAAGTACCAAGACTGTACTCATAGCCACAGGCTCTATCAGGAGAAAACTAGAAGCTATAAATGCAGATACTTTTGAGCATAAGGGTCTCACCTATTGTGCTAGCTGTGACGGGCTTTTCTTTGCAGGCCGTGATGTCGTGGTAGTGGGAGCTGGAAACGCTGCCTTTGAGTCTGCTCTACAGCTCGCAGCGTATTGTTCTAGTGTAAAGATATTTGTAAGGTCGGACTCTGTGCGAGCGGACGAAGTGACACAGGATGCGGTCGCAAAAAACTCTAAAATACAAATAATAAAAAATGTAGAAATAGTAGAAGTGTTTGGCGAAAAGTCGGTCTCAGGAATAAAGTATAAAAATGCAAATAGTGAAGATATTTTAGAAATGACTATAGCAGGTATTTTTGTAGAAATAGGACAAATACCAAACACAGCTTTTGCAAAAGAGGCTTGCAAAATAGACTCTTTTGGACGAGTAGAAATAGATCCGTGGACGCAAAAGACAAGCGAGGCAGGGCTTTGGGCTGCTGGCGACTGTACAAATATAAAGTATCATCAAAACAATATAGCTGCTGGTGATGGTGTGAAAGCTTTAGAAGACATTTATCAGTATTTACAAGGGGTTAGATAATACAAAAAAGAAGAGCCCTTTTTGTATACCGCTGGACTCTGGCGGTGTCTTTCTATTCTGATTCTGAATAGAATAGCTCTTCACATTTTGATTTAAGGCTCACATACTCTTTTATAGCCCAAGGTGGAACTCTTCCATTTTCAAATATCCATGCGGAGATATAGCTGAGTCTTCTATATAAATTCTCTACTGGGTGTTCTTCTGAAGAGTATTTATGTACGCTGCTGCCTCCCGCAAAATAACATTTATTTGCCCAAAACAAAATTTCATAAACTAAGTCGATGTCTTTTAGCTCAAAGTATCGGCACATCATTTTTTTGATTTGCCTATCCAGCTTACCATGACCTGACTTTCTATTTAAAAATTCAGGTGAATAATCTAAATTATTTATTGCCTTAAGAAGAATTTTTTTATTTTTTTTAGAGATTGCAGGCTTTTTATTTTTTTTAAACGGAACAATTTGACCCATTTCAACCTCCTATGATTATGGTCCTAAAAAATATTATAACACAATTACCGCCTTTAGACTATTCCAAAAGCATAAGCTCAAAAGGTAGTGTGGCGAGGTTTGTATTTTGTGAATTTCGCTGCGCATCTATAAGACTCAAAATGATTTTGGAGTTCATTTTTGGAGTTTTGTTATTTAAGATTTCTTCCATTTGTACTTTTGCGTATTCGCCATACTTTACAAATACTTCGTCAAGACTCATGGACTTAAAACGAAGTAGCAGAATAACCCTGCCTAGCGACAGTACATTTTCTGCAAAAAAGTTTAAATTATAATTATTATTTTGTATATTTTTTAATATTTCTAGTCCTATCTCTTTAGTCTCTAGTCCGTCGAGTGCTTTTAAAAAACTAAACACATCTGCAAATGATGGTGTGTTTAATACTTTCTGGGTATCTTCTATTTTTATATTATTACTGCCGCAAAAAGAAATAATCTTTTGTAAATTTGCCAATGTATCTCTGTAGGATCCATTGCCAGATAGGGCTATCATTTTTATTGACTCTTTATCTATTATCAGATTTTCTTTGTCAGATATATTTTCCAATTGTTTTTCTAGCACTTCTAGCTTAGGCTTTTTGAGAGTTAAAGTTATACATCTAGAGATTATGGTTTCGGGTAGCTTTTGTACATCGGTGGTAGCTAGTACAAATATTACATGTGCTGGTGGTTCTTCAAGATTTTTTAAAAATGAATTGAAGGCCTGTTTTGAAAACATATGCACTTCATCGAGTATGTACATTTTGTATTTTGAAAAAAGTGGCAGTGTGTAAAATGTTTCGGACAGCTCTTTTATATCATCTACACCTGCGTGGGATGCAGCATCTAACTCGTATATATCTTCTGCTACGATACTGAGCTCTCTTGCAAAGGCTCTGGCAATAGATGTCTTGCCTATGCCGCGCGATCCAGTAAAAAGATAAGCATGAGCTATTTCACCTTTTGCTGCTGTATTTTTGAGGGTTTTTACCACCACCTCTTGGTCTAGCATTTCATCCAGAGTATTTGGTCTATATTTTGTGTATAACATTTGTGTACTCATATATTTATATTATATCACTTTTTTAAAATTTATTTTATTTATAAAAACTAAAAATACTTTTGATTTTATTCCAAAATAAAAATCTTTTTACTATTTTATTTACATCTTTTGCGTTATTTGCATTCATTAGCTTTACCCGCAGCTCTTTAGCACCTTTAAATCCATTTACATAAGCCTTAAAATGTTTTTTCATAATAGCAAAATTCTTGTGCATAGATAGCTCATCTTCAAATGCTACTGCATGCTCGACAAGAGTATTTAAAATTTCTTTTAGTGGAAGGTCTTCTTTTTTTATTTTTTTATTAAAAAGCCACGGATTACCAAATATACCTCGCCCTATCATGATGCCATCACAGCCACTTTCTTGCCATTTATCATACGCATCTGCCACATCTTTTACATCACCATTTAGCAGTATTATAGGACCACCATTTTCTGGCGTACCAAAGTCCTTGTGTATAAACTCCACTATCTCAGAAGCCAGTTCCCAGTGAGCCGGTACTAGCGACATTTCTTTGCGAGTACGTAGATGTATGGTGATAGCTACTGGTTTTGTTTTTAGTATTTCTCCTAGCCACTCTTTGTATTCTATTTTATTATAGCCTATGCGTGTCTTTACAGATACAAGCAGCCCTCCAGCCCCCTCCATGGTTTTGAGTAGCATTTCTTTAGCCACTTCTGGCGTATTTATGAGATAGCTGCCAGCCTTTTGCCCGAGTACATTTTTATCAGGGCAGCCCATGTTTATGTCTATGCCATCAAATTTTAGCTCAGCACAAAGACTGGCTATATTTTTAAACTTCTCTGGATCTTCACCAAATATCTGAGCTATAATAGGTCTTTCCGCTTCTTTGTATCTTAAATCCACCAACAGTTTTTCTCTACCAACTGCGTGTGACAAGCCATTTACAGATACAAATTCAGTCCAGAGTATATCCAGCTCACTATCTTCTGTGCCGTACGCAGATTTTTGGGCTATTAGATTTCTAAAGACTATGTCTGTCACATCAGCCATAGGAGCCAAGGCTATAATAGGTCTTTTTCCTTTGTTTTTAATATACAAATCTGTCCAAAAGTTTTTTTGCATAGCTTAATTTATTTTTGTAGTACTAGCAAATGCTTCTGTGCTACTTGCTTTTGCGCCAAGACCTTTTATTTTATAAAAAACTTTATCATTATAAGAAAAATCTAAAGAAGATATTTTGTTATTATTTATAAGTGTTTGTATTTTTTCATTTTGAGTTATAAATTCATACTCTTTTACGCTCTTTACAAAACCTTTTTTAAGAGAAAAAACAATATCAAAATCATCTGTAAAAAATGTAATATTTTTCAGTTCACTTGCATATATCTTATTTATTTTGTAGTTTTGTTTTTCTAAATATTTTGCGTATTCAAATAAGAGCTGTATATCTTTTTCTGCAAAAAGCCTTGTATCTACTAGACTATCTATCTCTGTATCTATTTTGTTTGACTCTAGTCTATTTAGTGCACCTTTATTTATTTCCACAAAATATAGTCCTTCTTTTTTGCCCTGCTCTTCTTTTTTAAACACACCACTAATATCGCTACTCATACAAGCTATAAGCATCCCTTCGTCTAGGGCGCAAGCTACAAACACAGGTTTATAAAAGTATATATTTACAAGTAGAGACAGATTTAAGTCTCTATGTATTTCTATTTTATCTATATCTTCAAAATTTGTGTTTAGTTTATCCTTTAAAAGATTTTCTCTAAATTTAAAAAAGTTATTTTGCGAAAAAATATTATAATCTTCTTTTATATTTTTACTTATAAAATTTTCTATTTGTACCTTTTTATCTTCATTGTCTATTCCATATATATTTGTTTTTATGTTTTTAAAATAAAATATTTTTGATATATTTAAAAATAAATACAAACTAAATAAAATTGTAAATATAAAAATAGTAAGCAAAATATATTTTTTTTGCTTTCTGGATTTTTTAGTATTTATATTTTTTAAGCTAGACATTTTTTGCTTTCAATTATTGCACTACTATTTCTTTGTTATTTTTTCTATTCCACCCATATACTTCTGAAGGGCTTTTGGTATGTTTATATTGCCATCTGCATCTTGATAATTTTCTATTAACGATACTAGTATGCGAGGAGTCGGGATGGCAGTACAGTTTAATGAATGCGCAAAACGGCTTACTCCATTTTTGTCTTTGTATTTTATATTGCCACGACGTGTCTGAAAATCATGAAAGTAAGAAGCCGAAGATATCTCACGATACTTGCCCTCTTTTGGTACCCATAGCTCTATGTCATATTTTTTCACTTGTCCTTGACCCAGGTCTCCACCGCAGTTTACCACTGTGTGATAAGGTATATTGAGACTTTCAATAAACTCCTCCGTATTACGATTTATTTCTTCATGCAGATCTACTGAGGTCTGATGTGAGGCTTCACATATTACCACTTGCTCCCATTTATAAAACTCCTGCACGCGTATCAGTCCTTTTGTATCTTTACTATGCGCTCCAGCTTCACGTCTATAGCAAGGTGAAAACCCAAGATATTTTATAGGATTATTTTCAAGGTCCTCGAGCACTTCATCTGCATGCATACCCATGAGCGGCACTTCGGCAGTGCCAGCTAGGAATTGCCCATCTTGAGTCTTATACAGATCGTCCTCCCCTTGCGGCAAATATCCTGTCGCCATAAATGTCTGCCTGTTTACTACTATTGGCGGTATGATAGGATTAAATCCTTTTGCACTCCAAAAATTTAAGGCATAATTCCATATCGCCATAGTCAAACGCACACCATCCCCAGTGAGAAAGTAGCCGCGAAAGCCATGCACTTTTGTACCTCTTTCAAAGTCCACCATCTTAAGGGCGAGCATCAACTCCACATGGTCTTTAGGTTCAAAATCAAACTCAGTCTTTTTTCCCCAGGCGCTCACCTCTACATTATCCTCATCGCCATCTCCCTCGGGCACAGACATATCTGGTATATTTGGCACTCTTAGCATTAAATCTTGCCACTCTAGTAGCACAGCTCTTAGCACATCTTCTTTCCCTCCGAGAGTATCTTTTAGCACTTTCATACGAGATATCAGAGACTCTCTTGCTATAGCGTCATTTGTGGTAGCTATAGTGTTTGAGGCGTTATTTTGCTCGGCCCTCAGGCTCTCCACTTCTTGCAATATTTCTATTCTTTTTCTATCTACTTTTAAAAGTAGCTCGATATCAAAATCGATATGTTTTTTATTGCAGGCGTATTTTATGAGGTCGGTGTTTTCTCGGATGAATTTGATGTCTAACATATTTTTTCTATTTTTTACCTGGGGATTTAATTATAAAGTGGTTTCACACATTATACTATAAAAAGACTTTTGTGTTAAACTTTAAACACAAGTAAACTTGAGAATTATGCCAAAAAAACAAGAAGAGTTTGATGTTTATGAAAAAGATAAATTTTTTGAAAATCCGTTTTTAAAAAGATTTTTAGAAATACCTGACTGCCCTGAAAAAGTCTACACTTTAGGATCATTCCCAGACTCACATCTGCACACTCTCGCCATAGTTGGCTCGCGGGATATATCCTCATATGGTAAAGATGTGCTGGAAAAAATAATATCGGGCCTCGCAGGTAGCTCTGTGTGTATCATCTCAGGACTTGCGATAGGAGTAGATGGTGAAGCACATCGCCTGGCACTAAAGCATGGCATACATACTGTGGCGGTACCTGGGTCAGGTCTCTCTTACAAAGCAATATATCCAAAGTCTAATAAAGAAATAGCAAAAAAGATAGTAGAGAGTGGCGGGCTACTACTCTCGGAGCTCTCGCCCGAGACTGAGGCTGCACCTTGGACATTTCCAAAACGAAATCGTCTCATGGCAGCACTCGCTGATGCTGTGCTGGTAGTCGAGGCTGGGTTTAAGTCGGGTACTCTTATCACAGCGCGCCTTGCCCTAGAGTACAATAAAGATGTGCTCGCAGTGCCTGGATCTGTATTTTCAAAAGGTGCTGAGGGTACAAATAACCTAATAGCAAATGGAGCAAAACTTGTCATCTGTGCCGACGATATACTCGAGTGCTTTGGCATATTTAAGGTAGATAGTACTCCTGAAGAATCGCAAAAGCAGTATGCTGCAAAAGTATTAGAAAACTTATCTGATACCGAAAAAGAAATACTGAGCCTCATAAAAGAGCCAATATCAAAAGACAAAATAATATCTAGTAGCGGCAAAGATGCTGGAGATATACTCGTCACACTCACCATGCTAGAGTGGCGAGGATTTATAAAAGAAGAAGGCGGAATAATACGCCGAGTAAAGTAATAAAAAAATTTTTGGGTGTCGATAGGTG
This sequence comes from bacterium, assembly GCA_043778525.1. Taxonomy (GTDB): domain Bacteria; phylum Patescibacteriota; class Minisyncoccia; order Phycocordibacterales; family UBA5272; genus JBBQKQ01. Next base: position 6,956 of record JAYWGA010000027.1, on the reverse strand, counting down.
GAATTGAACCACCGACCTTAGCTTTATGAGTGCTATGCTCTAACCAACTGAGCTATATCGACAAATATAAAAGTATTTTAACACAAAATCTGACTTTTTCAAAATTTATAAATACAAAAATTTAATAGCTATAACTATCTTTTAAAAACCTTGAAGTCCAAAGAAAGAAAAATAAAACCATAATACTAGGATAAAATATAATGCTATACGCTGCAGCACCTTGTAATAAATATATTATATAATAGGCTAATTTCCAGGCATAATTTATAAGTCCTTCAGAACCTTTGGCGTTTTTATCTATAAAAGTAGACTGCTCTGTTAAAAATTTAGAAGTAGAAACACGCCCAGATTCCAATATTTCAAAGAAAGATCTTTCTACTTTTGTATTTATCTTTGCATCTTCGGTTGTTTTTATATTTACTAGTGACAAAAGACTATTGCGTGAAATTCTCTCCTCTCTACTATCTGTAAGTAATAAAAAAATTGCAATGATTGCAAATAGAAAACTTATTTTTTTGTAGTTTTTAAACATGTATAGATAATTATAGAAAAAATATAAAATAAAACAAAGATAGACAAAATACTAAAATGTGTTATAATGCTTTAAATTTAAGATGATTCAAATTGTAAACAAATATATCTATGTGGTTTTTGCTAGCTTTATAATAGTGGCTCATTTTTTGCCTATAGAGCTTTTTGGTAAAATTATATTTTTAATTTTTATTTTTATACTTTATTTTATTATAATTAGATTTATAAAATATTTAAATTTTGAAACAAGATCCGAAAATATGTATTCTTGGGCAAATCTACAAAGTGAAAATAAAATAGAAATAAAATTAACAAATGCCATAAAATACAATTTTATTTTAAATACTTTTGTATTTTCCTTTATTTTTCTAGATATATTTTTAGCAAAACTTTCTCTGTCAAGTTATGACTCTTCCGCCTATATACTATATTCTGTATTTTTTAAAATAATATTTTTTATTATATACGGTTTTTATAAAAATAAATTTATATTAAATCCGAGAAAATATCTATTTAATACTATGAGTATTTCTTTATTTTTTTTGTATTTAATTTTTGATCTTTCTAAATTTCTTAGTTATGTTGTTATAGGTTTTAAATCTTCTGAAAACCATACCACCCTACCTTATATTTTTGGCGCTTACGTTTTATTTTCTCTTGTGATTATTTTACTTCAGATCAAAAAAGATTTTATTTTAAAACAGTCTGTAGTACTAGACACACTTTTTTATAGTACACTTGTTTTTATTTTTATAAATATACTTTCGCTTTTATTTTTAAATATAAATACCATAGACGGCATTTCTTTTTTTATGGCTGGTATTAGTCTTTTTTTTCTTACACTACTTTATCATCTTTTTTACAGGATACACACCTACATCCAGCTGGCTTAAGGTACATTTCAAAATATTCCTCTCCGTAGTCAGTAGTTATTTCTTCCCCTTTTTTTATATTTCTATTTGCTTCATAAAATATTTTTCCCCTATCGAGCGCACTATCGGCATTGTATATTTTACATACATGATTTACATAACGTGCTACATTTAGCCTACTAGATCCGTCCAGTGCCCATCTAGTATTTAAATCAAAGATATATCTATTTGGTTTTTCTGCTGCTATTTTATTACTTATTTTTTCGCCTACATATTGCACTATATATGTACCTTTTTTTATATCCTCATCAGCAAAAAGACCCAATCCCGCTAGCCCCTTTTTTACTTTTGTTTTTGGATATTTATCAAAGTTTTTATATTCACTCACCACCTCTTCTTTTACTTTTGACATCTTCTTTTACTTTTTATTTTTAAGTATTTTATTTAAGTATAAATATTTTTCCATTTCACCTTCATAAACCGCAAAAGTAGCATCATCGTTTTCCATGGCTTCTTTCGCACGTTCTTTTGCTGCTTTTATTTCTGCGTCAAAATCAAGGCCATCAAAACTTTCTATATCTATCAGCTCGTCTATGAGTATCACCACCCCTGCATTGTGCGCTTTTACTTCCAGACTTCCCCCATGCACTGCGTGCTCTTCTATTCCATCTTCACTATTTATTTTTTTGATTTTTATTTTTCCTGTAGAAAGTAAACTTATCATCGGTACATGATCTGCTAGTACTGTCACTTCGCCAGATCTAGTTTGCACATTTAAAGATAGCACTTCCTCTGAGTACACTTTTTTTTCTGGAGAGATTATTTCTAATAAAAAAGTTTTTGACATGTTTAAGTTATTTATAAAATTATTTAGCTTCTGTCTCGTATATTTCTTCTATTCCACCTTTCATATAAAAGGCAGACTCAGGTACACTGTCATGCTTGCCTTCTAGTATCTCTTTAAAGCCTCTTACTGTATCGGCTAGCTTTACATATTTTCCACTCCTACCTGTAAACTGCTCTGCCACAAAAAATGGCTGAGAAAGAAACTTCTGTATTTTGCGAGCACGAAATACTAATTGTTTATCTTCTTCGGATAGCTCATCCATACCGAGTATAGCTATTATATCTTGCAAGTCTTTATACTTTTGCATCACACGCTGCACCTCGCGGGCTACAGCATAATGCTCCTCACCAGCAATCTGTGGTGATAGCACAGTCGAGGTAGAATCTAGTGGGTCTACTGCTGGGTATATACCAAGCTCAGAAAGTGGTCGAGAAAGGGAAACTGTCGAGTCTAAGTGAGCAAAGGTAGTCGCAGGTGCTGGGTCGGTGAGGTCGTCAGCTGGTACGTACACGGCCTGTATAGAAGTGATAGAGCCATTTTTTGTACTAGTGATACGCTCCTGCAGGCGCCCCATCTCAGATGCTAGAGTAGGCTGATATCCCACAGCCGAAGGCATGCGACCTAGTAGTGCTGATAGCTCTGATCCAGCCTGAGTAAATCTAAAAATATTATCTACAAAAAGTAGCAAGTCTTTTTTTTCTTCATCACGAAAGTACTCAGCAGCCGAAAGTGCAGACAGTGCAACACGGGCGCGCGCTCCTGGTGGCTCATTCATTTGTCCAAAATATAGTATGGTTTTATCCAATACTCCAGACTCCTCCATCTCTCTGTATAGGTCATTGCCCTCACGAGATCTTTCTCCCACACCAGCAAATACCGAATAGCCACCATGCTCCTGAGCTATATTGCGTATCAGCTCTTGTATGATGACAGTCTTGCCCACACCCGCTCCTCCAAATAGCCCTATCTTTCCACCCTTGAGGAATGGACAAAAAAGATCTACCACTTTTATACCAGTTTCTAGTATTTCTGCTTTTGTCGATTGATCTTTAAAGTCTGGTGCTGGTCTATGTATACTGTATTTTTTTGCGGTGACCACAGCTGGCTTACCATCTATTGGGTTTCCAGCTACGTCAAACATACGCCCGAGTGTAGCCGCACCCACAGGCACAGATATTGGTGCTCCAGTGTCTAGCACCTCCATGTCTCGGTAAAGACCATCGGTGCTACTCATGGCAAAAGCGCGCACTTCAGAAAGGCCTAGATGCGCCGCTACCTCCAGCACTAGCTGTGTACCGTTATTATCTATAGTCAGCGCATTATAGATCTCTGGTACTCCCTCCTCAAAATATACATCCACCACTGGTCCCATCACTTGCAGTATTTTACCTTTTTTCATTTTGTTTATTTTTTAAAAATTATGTAAAGTATTATAGCATGGAGACGCTACATTTTAAAATTGTATTTAATATCTATGGTGCATTTACTTTTATATAAATAAATGTTATTGTATAAAGCAGTAAATTCAAGGGCCTGGCCTTTGCTACGCTCTTTCACAAACAAACTCTAAGGAAATAAAATGAAATACTTTAAAAAACTCGACGACTGGCTTTTTGATGCCCGCTTTGGGTTTCAAAATATCCAGAATTGGTTTCAAATAAACTTTGGAATCAACTGCTTTGCACTTGCAAAAATATCAATGTTTTATCAAACTTTACTATTTTTTGTAAATAGTGATTTATTTTTTATGAAAATTTTAAGTTTTTTAACTTTTATTTTAGGGTTTTATGCATCAAACTCTATAAATAAAAAAATTAAAATTAAAACAATGAATTATTTGAGAGTATATAAGGACGTTGTCTTTATCAGAATGCATGGGCTTATCATTTTCTTTGTTCCATTTTTAGCAAGTTTTTTGATAATATCAAATTTAATATTTTTACCTGTTTTATTTTTCTGGCAATTTGCTTTTTTCTACTTTATTTGCTGCACTCCACTGCCACCAAGTGAATCTAAGTTCAAGAAATTTTTGAAAAATTTCAGCTTTGGTAGGCGTATGCAGGAAGTGTAAAATTAAGGCCGGCGCGATAGCGCCGGCCTTTCCCTTTTTTAATAAACTATGATATTATAATACCAACTTTATGGGAGAAATTCCTCTTTACGCATTTATATATATCGCCATATACGCACAGGTTTTCCTTACTATTGTGCTTTTTGAAGAGTGGGAAAATATATTTGAAGACAATACCGACAAAGAGCTAAAAAACTTTCCAAAGGTAGTGATAGCTGTGCCATGCTGGAATGAATCAAAGACAGTAGAAAAAACTTTTATCTCACTGCTTGCACTAGACTATCCAAAAGACAAGCTAGAAATATGGGCAGTAGACGATGGCTCTACAGACAATACTTGGGAAGTGCTGCAGCGGTATCAAAACAATCCTCAAATTAAAGTCTTTACTAAAGAAAACGGCGGCAAGCATACTGCGGTAAACTTTGTAATAGAAAATAGTAGTTCGGAGATATTTGGCTGCCTCGATGCTGACTCCTATGTAAAGACCGATACTCTCAAAAATATGGTGATGAAATTTGAAGATGATAAAGAGGTGATGGCTGTCACGCCTTTGATGGTGGTGCGTAATCCAGAAAATTTACTCCAGTCAATGCAAACAGTAGAGTACAATCTAGGTCTTATATTAAAAAAAGTTTTTTCTTCTATTGGCGCTATACACGTGACTCCTGGTCCTTTTTCACTTTTTCGCACTGAGGTATTTACCAAGATAGGACTATATAAAAAAGCTCATCACACAGAGGATATGGAATTTGCTTTTCGTATGCAAAAAAATCATCTCAAAATAGCTAGTGCAGTAAACGCTTATGTGGAGACCAGTACACCAGACACGCTTAAAAAATTATACAAACAAAGACTGCGCTGGACACAGGGCTTTATGCAAAATAGCCTTGACTATAAAGATATGATATTTCGTCCAAAATACGGAAATGTGGCACTATTTACCATACCTTTAGGCTGGATAGGTATTTTTATGGTTTTGTACAGTGCTTTTTATAGTGTGTTTTTTTTGTTTAAATATCTTATGGCACAGTTTAACTATTTTAGAGTATTTGGATATGATTTTAGTTTTTCTATTTTATCTGTAAATGATTATGTTGAAAAATTATTTTTTAGTACAAACACTATATCTCTTTTAGCTATTCCCCTCATCATATCTGGACTTACTTTTATTATTATGGGTCATCGTTTGTCGCTAGAAGGGTCAAAGAGTGTGAGATACATTTTTTATTTTATGTTTTTATGGGCTCTCATTGTACCTTTTTGGATAGCAAAAGCTCTGTACAATACAATCACAAATAGATCTATCAGCTGGAGATAGACCTAAAAATGAAATAGCAAATAATACAAAAATATAATATAATACAGAACAAACAAATATGAAAAAAAATAGCCATCACCTCAGAAGATACTTTGTAGCTCTTATACTCAGCAGTATGATATTTCTTTCTGGGTTTTTTGTCAGTGACATACTTACCTCTAAAAAGCTAGAAAAGCTACGTGACATAGAAAACAATATTTCACTCAGCATACTTTCGTCCGAGACTGAGTACGACATATTAAAAGAAGTGTCCTGCGATAATCTGAATAATAATATACTTTCTAAAAAAGTAAGCGAGCTGGCTGATAATCTATCTATACTAGAGTCTAACAACAGTGAAGATGCCAGAATAATAGACGCTAAAAAAAGATATTCACTCCTACTTATAAAAGATTATTTACTTGCAAAGAAAGTGTCGGAAGACTGCGGTACAAAGCCAACTTTTGTAATTTACTTTTATCAAAATGCTGACAAATGTCCTAGTTGTGTAGACACTTCCGCTTCGCTTTCTTATCTCCGTAAAAAGTATGAGAGAATGCGCGTATATGCTTTTGACTATGAGCTAGACTTACCAATCATAAAAACACTCGGAACCGTGTATGGTATAAATGGAAATCTTCCTGCAGTAGTTATAAATAAAAAAGTATATTATGGTCTCACTACAAAAGAGCAAATAGATGCACTACTACCCAAAGAAATAAAAGAGCCATTAGAAGTAGCGACGAGCACAGCTACTAGCACTATAAAAGTAAAAGCAAATATTAAAAAATAACAAGAGTAAAAGTACCTAGCTTTTTACCTTTAAACAACATGGGTAAAATGTATTCTCCTGTACTTTTTATATTTATATCTTCTAGCAAGTTTTCAGGTGCATTTAGATTTAAAGTTTTAGAAAGTACAGCAAGCACATCAGCTTTGTGTATGCTTTTATATAGTCCTCCTTTTTCATTGTGAGTTTTACCTGTTTCTATTTTTACTTCTGTATTTTCTAGCCTTTTTATTATATCTCGCACGAGAGACTCGTCTTCTTGTAGCTTTAGCTTATTTTCTTCCACTTTTTTTGCACTACTTTTTATCATTTGAGCTGTCGCTTCCACAGCGTATCCTCCACGGAAAAGAAAATTCCTAGCATAACCGTCATTCACCTCTTTTATCTCACCCATCTTACCCACTCTTGCTACAGGCTTTAAAAATAGTACTTTCATATAGTCTTATTATACTCAAAGTTTATTTTATTGCAAATCTCAAATATGTTTCCTTTAAAGCTGAAAGTATCTCATCTGAGACTAGATTTAAGACTGAAATATTTTTACCATC
>JAYWGA010000026.1:0-8881 GCA_043778525.1 bacterium | reverse complement strand
CTAGCCGACCAGATAAGGGAAATATTAAATGATCTATCTGAAAAAGAAAGACAAATAATAATAATGCGAAATGGTCTGGAGGGAGATGTGGCACATACTTTGGAGGAAGTGGGAAAGCATTTTAACGTCACGCGTGAGCGCATAAGACAAATAGAAGCCAAAGTGCATGAAAAAATAAAAAATCATCCGAAAATAAATCAGCTACGTAATTACTTAGATTAGTAATGAAATATTTAATAATAATCATTGTCTGTATTCTTTCTTATTTATCTTTTGAGTATTTAAAATTTAAAAAAACTTATAAACTTTCTCAAGAAATAGTAAAAAGTACTGTTGCTTTTCAAAATATAACAAATGATACCAGCCTAAGCATACTTGTCATTGGAGATAGTACAGCTGTAGGAGTGGGGAGTGGTGATCCTAAAAAAACAGTGCCAGCGATGTTTGCAGACTATACAGGGGCTACTTATGTTGAAAACCTTAGCGTGTCTGGTGCAAAAATAAAAGACTTAAATGCACAAGTGGCGAAAATAAAATTAAAAGAATATGATTATATTTTAGTACAGATAGGTGGAAACAATATAATTGCTAGACAAAACGCAGGTGAGGCAGCGGAGGAATTAAATAAGATATATAAAATTTTACCGAAAAATAAACAAACTCTGCATATATGTTGTGGTAATGTAGGTGACTCGGCTATACTCCCTTGGTTTGTGAGGTCGTATTATACAAATAAAACTCTTTCATATCATCAGGCTTTTGAAAAAATAAATAAAGAGAATGGAGTAAGTTATGTAAATCTTTTTGATACAAAAGACAAAGATCCATTTTTGCAAAGCCCAAAAGAATATCTGGCAGCCGATGGCTTTCACCCGTCTGCGCTTGGTTATGAATATTGGTTTTTAAAAATTAAAGAAAAGATTAAAAAATTAAGAGTTTGTGCCAGCCAGAAAACCTGTAGTCCAACATAGCTGGAGACTAAATCCACCAGATGGCTTATTTATATTTAGCAGATCGCCAATAATGTATAGATTACTATGTATTTTTGAACGCATATTTTTCATATCTATTTCGTCCAGTATCACACCTCCATCAGCCACCACAGCTCTATCATAGCCCATGAGACTTATTATATTTATTGGCAAAGCTTTTAATAATTGCATTAAATCTCTCCTGTCTTCTTTTTGTATGCTATGCACTTTTGTTTCTAAGTTTATTTTTAAATTTTTATTACTTTCTAGTAGTACCTCTATTCCTTTTGCCATGCCATTTGGAGCTATTTCATTTAAAATATTTTTAAAAAGTTTGTTTTTATTATTATCAAATATATTTATTAGCAAATCATCTAGCTCTTTATGATCTATGTTTGGATACAAATCAATATAAGCTTTCACTTCACCACTTTGCAGTAGCACACCGACATTACTAGCTGAGTTTAAAATGAGCGGACCAGAAAGTCCAAAATGTGTAAATAAAATATCTCCTTTTTTCACAAATTGCTTTTTATCATTTAAGAAAAAAGTAATCTTTGCATCTTTTGCAGATATGCCAGAGAGGACATGCACCCAAGAGTCATATACTTTTATAGGCACTATCGAAGGTGTGGGACTTTTAACTGTATGTCCGAGATCTTTCAAAAACCTGAAACCATCTCCGGTAGAGCCTGTCTCTGGATGAGATACTCCGCCAGTAGCGAGTATAAAGCTCTTTGCAAAAAACTCGCCCTTATTTGTGATTATTTTTTCTATAGTACTTTTATCTGCAGCATCTACTATGCTTACCATTTTATTTACCTTCACTTTACTTTTTATTTCTACTTTATACTTTTGCATATCCCACAGTAGCGCATTGTACACATCTGAGGCTTTTTCGGTATGTGGAAAAACCCTATCTCTTGCCTGCACTACTAAGACCAGGTTTTGTTTTTCAAAATACTTAAAAGTCTCCTCATTTCCAAACTCAGAAAAAGGTGTGTACAAGTATTGCTCTGCCTCTCCATAATTTTTTAAAAGTACTTTCAAATCTTTTTGTGCATTGGTCACATTGCATCTACCTCCACCAGATATTTTTAACTTCTCTCCGAGCTCTTGATTTTTTTCTAATATCAAAACTTTTTTACCCAAAGATCCAGCCGTAGCCGCTGCCATCATGCCGGACGCTCCTCCGCCAATTATTATTACATCCCACATTTTATTTATCTATTTTTAAGTATTTCCAAAATCAGATCTAATTTAATACCTAATGCCTTTAGCTCTGAAGTTGACTCCGATCTATTCTCAGATCTATTTTCTGACCTATTGTCGTACTTATTTTCATAGCTTCTAGGTTTATCAAAACCTCTGCCTTTAGAATATTCACGGCTCATCTCATTTCTCTTTGCACTAAAGCAGTCATTGCAAAATACCGGCTTTTCTCCAGTAGGGCGAAAAGGTACTTCGCAAGATTTATAACATTGCCCGCAAGTAGTCTTGTGCATAGTTGGTCTTTCCTCACTAAATCCACCATAGCTACTTTTTACATTTCTACTGCCAGTACTGTTTCTCCCACTATATCCACCACGGCCTCCTTTAAAATCTTTCATATTATTTATTTGTTGTAGTTTTTACTATTTACAGACTATATCATTTATTGTATAAAAAGTAAAGCTTAGCCGCTTAAATTATTTGAAATAATTTATTTGTAGGTATGTAATAATAAATGTAAGCTTACAGATTAGAAAATAAAAATTAAATAAACATATAATAAATATGCAAATTCAATCTCAAATACAATAATGTACAACATTTAGTGCAGAAAATATCAGTCTTGAAATTATACAAAAAATACCAAGTTATAAGTCTTGGTATTTTTTGTTTGTAATACTATACTTGTAATATATGCAAATATTAGAAGCGGATGAAAATGATGCTAAGGCATTAACAATTATTACGAAAGAATCAAAGGCCTACTGGGGATATACAGAGGAGCTTTTAAAATCTTGGGAAGGAGACCTGACTATTTCAGAAGAATATATGCTAGAAAATAAAGTTTATAAGTTAATATTTGAGTACAAAATCATCGGATATTATTCTTATTTTAATATTGAAGAGGGAACTGTAAAACTAGACAATCTTTTTGTACTATCAAAATATATTGGAGAGGGTTTTGGTAAAATATTGATAGAAGACTTTTTAAATAAAATAAGAGAGTCAAAAATAGAAAAAATAATATTAGATGCGGATCCATATGTAGAAGACTTTTATAAAAAATTTGGATTCAACACAATAGGACAGCTAGAGACATCTGTAAAAGATAGATTTTTACCTATTATGGAGCTAAGGCTAAAAGTTTAAGAAAATAATTTTATTTTTTCTATTCTAGATAATTTTTTTATTTCTATCTCTCTTTTCATGGCCGCACTTTTGGTTTCAAAGCATTCTGAGTATTTTAATATCACAGGTCTGCGCGCTTTTGTGTATTTTGCTCCAGTTTTTACTACACTTCCAGTATTCACATTTACGCCATTATGCTCAGCCAGCCTTTTATCCAGATCATTTGTGTATCCGGTATACAGGGTCTTATCCGAGCATTCTAGAATATAAATAAAAAACATAGAGATGTTATGTAAATTTTATCTACAGCACTAGATAGCAGCGCCGTTTTTAATATTAAGCTTGGACTTATACTTTATGTTTTAATAATTATACCAAATGTTTTGAGGGGAGATGATTTTATAATATTCTGAGCCTCCTCATATCCTTTATTGTATTCAAAATCCCAACGAGGAGGTAGCGCAAAAACATAGACATTGTTTCTTCCTAGCTCACTAGCAGGAAAAGGCGCAGCTGATATAGAAAAATTACCCGCAGTGTATAAGTCCCATTGGTTTAGAGTAAATACAATAACAGGAATATCTTGATACGGTAAAGTGGCAGTCCATTTTGGATTTCTTATTAAAAGCTTTGTACCTGTTTGCTTGGACTCGTTAGCTTTTAATGAGTTTCCCTCCCATGTATTATTTACAACCGAATACCCTTTCCAGCTTTCTGGCATAGAAAAATTAAAGCCAAGATCTGAATTGCTGTATACCACTAAGTTAGTAGAGGTCTCATTTGTAGGAGAGGTGATGTTGGCAGGAAGTGTATTTTTATTATTAAAGTATTGTGTATAAAGAATGCATCCTAAAGCCGCCGCAATTATTAAAATTACTAAAGAAATTATTTTATTTTTATTCATATATTTACTATAACACAAATTGATAAAGTTTTATTATTAAACAATTGCAATATGCCTGATTTTATTTTTTTAAGAATATTCTTCATGCTGCCTGACAGGGACTCGAACCCCAATAGTCGGTACCAGAAACCGAAGTCCTACCATTAGACGATCAGGCAATATTTGCACAAAATCATTTTACCATATTTCAGGCTTTTAGAAAATAGAGCGCTTTGATATTTTTAAAATATCCAGTATAATCAATAATATATGGATAAAAAAGTAAGTATGGAGGAAATAGTGTCTTTGTGTAAAAGACGAGGTTTTGTATTTCAAGGATCAGAGATATACGGTGGGCTAGCTGGTACCTATGACTATGGCCACTACGGTACACTACTAAAGGATAATATAAAAGCCGCGTGGCAAAAGTCTATGACACAGAGGCGCGATGATATTTTCCTTCTCGATAGCGCTATTTTTATGCATCCGACTACCTGGAAAGCCTCTGGACATTTGGATAATTTTGATGACCCACTGGTGGACTGTAAAAAATGTCAAAATAGAATGCGTGCTGACCATCTGCTCGAGAGCTTTGGCATAAATGCTGACAAGCAGACACTGGAGTTTATAAATAATGAATTAGATGCTTTGAGGGCTGAAAAAAAATTAATTTGTCCGAATTGTAAATCGGCAGACCTAACACCAGCACGTAGCTTTTCTCTGATGGTAAAGTCAAATTTTGGCTCGCCAGTGGATAACATCACCGATGAAAATGTAGTGTATCTGCGCCCTGAGACATGCGGTGGTATATATCTGCAATACAAAAATACATTAGACTCTATGCATCCAAAGCTACCTTTTGGTATAGCCCAAGTGGGTAAGGCTTTTAGAAATGAAATCGTCACAAAGCAATTTATTTTTCGCACCCGTGAATTTGAGCAAATGGAAATGCAATTCTTTTTACATGAAAGCGCTATGCTAGCGCAATACGAAATATGGAAAAAATATAGATATGACTGGTATCTAGAATATGGCATAAATCCCGAAAAGCTAAAATGGTATAAGCATGAAAAGCTAGCGCATTATGCTAGTGAGGCTTATGATATAGAATACAATTTTAATGCACTCGGTGGATATAAAGAGATAGAAGGCATACATGCCCGTGGCGATTGGGACCTATCGCAGCATAGCAAATTTTCGGGAGAGTCGCTCACTTATTTTGATGAAGAAAAAAAAGAAAGATTTACTCCACATATATTAGAGACTAGTACGGGCCTTGCTAGGCAAATGCTGATGTTTATGGACAACGCCTACTGCACTGATATGCAAAATAACGAGGAGAGAGTGTATCTTAAATTTCATAAAGACATAGCACCTATAAAACTAGCCGTGCTGCCACTACTTAAAAATAAAGCAGAGCTGACAGATAAAGCCAAAGAAATTTTTGATAATCTTAAAATGAAAGCAAGATGTGAATATGACGAGAGTGGCAGTATAGGCAAAAGATATCGCAGACAAGATGAAATAGGTACACCGTACTGCGTGACCATAGACTTTGATACCCTGGAAGATGGCACTGTCACACTACGCGACAGAGATACGGCACAGCAGCAAAGAATAAAAATTGAAGAAATTATAAAATATATTGTATAATAAAAGCATGAATACACAAACATTAAAATATAGTATTACTACAGGCACATTTATTAGATTTTTCTTGGTTTTGGGTGGTATCGCACTTGTTTGGATACTTAGAGATTTTTTTATTGCGCTACTTGTGGCTGTGATGATAGCTTCTTCTATTAGCCCATTAGCCTCACGCTTGCATAGATATAAAATACCGCGAGCCGTCACGGTATTTTCTGTGCTACTTATCATTCTTAGTATTTTTGTAGGTATTGTATCATTGTTTATACCACTTATAGCAAATGAAGTTTCAAGTTTTGCTTTAAATATTTCTAATTTACAAAGTCAGTTTTCATATGCACTTTCTACGTATACTGGAGATCCAAATTTTTTAAATAATACAGTAGGATCTCTTTCTGGTAGCGATGTAGCTGGCTCTTTTAAAAGTATTTTTTCTGGACTATCTGGTACAGTCGGAGGTGCAGCTGGAGCTATATTTACTTTTGTATTTCAGCTTATTATTATATTTGTGATTTCTTTTTATCTAGGAGTACAAGAAAAAGGGGTAGAAAAGTTTTTAAGAATCATTACACCAGTATCAAAAGAAGATTATATTATAGCCCTTTGGAATAGAGCTCAAAAGAAAATAGTAGCCTGGGTAAAGGGTCAAATGATACTGGCTCTCATTATTGGTATTTGTGTCTACATAGGTCTTTCTATTATAGGCGTACCACATGCATTTCTTTTTGCGCTTCTTGCGGCTGTGTGTGAGACTATTCCTATAGTAGGTATGGCCATAGCGACTATACCGGCCGTACTTGTTGCATTCGTCACAGGTGGTAGTAGTATGTTTTTTATTACACTTATTTTTTATACTATATTGGTACAAATAGAAAATCATATACTCTCACCAATGGTAGTAAATAAAGTCGTCGGCATACCTTCAGTGATTGTGATTATTGCCATTATCATTGGTGGCTCTCTCATTGGTTTTTGGGGTGTGCTTATTGCAGTGCCACTCTCGGCTGCTATAATGGAATACATTTATGATCTAGAAGCTCACAAAATTGAAGCTAAAAGACTATTGAATTCAAATTAAAAAATAAAACATTTTTTGTATATGAAAAACTTTGTATCTACTCCTATATTTTATGCAAGTGGGCAGCCGCATCTAGGTCATGCCTACGTCTCCGTGCTAGCAGATGCAATACATAGATATCAAAAAATAATAGCAAATACTGACGGAGAAAACTATTTACTCACTGGCATGGATGAGCATGGCCAAAAAATAGCCGAAAAAGCTAAAGAGCAAAATCTAAGAGAGCAAGATTTCGTAGATATGTACGCTATTAAATATAAAAAATTAAGTGATGATTTGCAAATAGATTATAATAGATTTATAAGGACTACAGATATAGATCATAAAGAAACAGTAAAAGAAATTTGGTTAAAACTTTTAGAAAGTGGAGATCTTTATAAAAAAGAATATTCGGGACTTTATTGTGTTGGTTGTGAAGGTTTTAAAACCGACAAAGATCTCGATGAGACTGGGCTTTGTCCAGATCATTTAAAAGCCCCCATAACTCTCACCGAGAGCAATTGGTTTTTTAAGCTTTCTAAGTATCAAGATTTTTTAAAAGATAAAATAGAGTCGGATGAGCTACAAATAATACCAGTAGCTAGAAAAAACGAAATACTAAGCTTTATAAATGAAGGTCTACATGACGTCTCATTTTCTAGGTCAAAAAGTGTACTAAAGTGGGGTATAGAAGTACCAAATGATGATACTCAAGTAATGTATGTTTGGTGTGATGCATTGACAAATTATTTAACTGCTATAAAAGATACTTGGGCAGACACCGATGTACTGCATGTGATAGGTAAAGACATATTGCGCTTTCACGCTCTTTATTGGCCGGCTATGCTGCGCTCCGCCAGCCTAAAACTCCCTAAAAAAATACTGGTACATGGCCTAATAAAATCCGGTGGCATAAAGATGAGTAAAAGTATAGGCAACACTATAGATCCTATAGAGCAGATGAGAGAGTACAACAGTAAGCTTTCTGAAAACAGCATTTTAGGGGAGCACTTAGGCTCTGAAGTTTTTAGATATTTTGTACTCAAAAATATTTCACCATTTGAAGATGGGGATATGACTGAGGAGCGCGTCAAAGAGCTGTATAATGCCGATCTCGCCAATGGAATAGGTAATCTGGTAAATAGAGTCATGAAGCTATCTAGTATGTATCTAGAGGCTGGTTTTGAGGCAAAAACTGCGAGCTTCTCTAAAGAATACACAGAGTCATTAGATAGCTTAGATGTAAAAACAGCTTTTGAATATATTTTTAAATTGGTGGGAGAGGCAGACGAATATATGCAAAAGTATCAGCCTTTTAAAGTAGTAAAAACAGACTTAGAGGCTGGCAAAGAAATGCTAAAAAATTTAAGGGAAAAAGTATATTTAATAGGTGACTTGCTTGCACCTTTTATGCCACAGACATTGAGTGTAATTAAAAAATTAGTGATCGAAAATAAAATGCCAGAGAAGGCAATATTTCCTAGATATGAATAATAATGAGCAGCCAAAACCAAACTCTAAAAAAAGAGAATTGGTAGCAAAAATAAAAGAAATCAAATCTAAAGAAGAAGATGATTTTAATTTTGAGTATTCTACAAATATGCCTGAGGGTGCAAAGCTGGATGTGTATGCTATTACATCTACTATAATGTCTATCATATTTAAAGATTTTAAATTTTCGGCAGATGAAAGAGAATTACTTTTATTAAAATCTGACAAAGATGTTCCCTTTACAGAAAATCTTCTTCGTCTAGAAATCGCTGTAACTAAAATTTTAAGAGAAAAAATAATTGAGTTTTTCACTATCTTAGATTCTAATAAAGAAAAAGATAATAAAATCTTATTGCTAATCGAAAAACTAATGAATGTTTTGTATTTTTATAATCATAGTTTTTCTAAAGATATAAAAACGGCTGGACGATTTATAGTGAGGGGTATCGGTACGGCAGTATCGATGAATTATAACTACTTTAGAATAGCTCA
>JAYWGA010000025.1:0-9384 GCA_043778525.1 bacterium | reverse complement strand
TCACCGAGTATAGACTCGCGGTAGGCTACTTGCGGCTTGCCTGTATTACACTCCACACCAAACTCTCTTTTCATACGATCTACAATGATTTCAAGATGTAGCTCACCCATACCTGATATGATAGTCTCGGCAGTTTCAGAGTCAGAGGCAATGCGTAGTGACGGATCCTCTTTACCTAGTGAAGATAGCGCCATACCCATTTTTTCTTGATCGGCCCTCGTCTTTGGCTCTACTTTTAGAGAGATTACCGGCTCAGATGCAAAGATTTTTTCTAGTACTACTGGATTCTTTTCGTCACAAAGTGTGTCTGAGGTGATTACATCTTTAAGACCTACGGCCGCGGCAATTTCACCAGCAAATACTTGCTTTACCTCTTCGCGGTCATTAGCCTGCATACGCACTATACGAGATATACGCTCTTTGTTGCCTGTGCGGGGATTAAATACATAAGACCCAGCCTCGAGTGTACCCGAATACACACGGAAGAATACAAGCTGCCCGATAAAAGGATCGCTCATCATCTTAAACGCTAGCGCTGTAAATGGCTCGCTATCATCGGCATGTCTTAGTATAGGCTCATTTGTATCTGGGTCCATTGCCTTTACTGGTGGTATGTCTTTTGGACATGGTAGATAATCTATCACGGCATCGAGTACTAGCTGTACACCTCTATTCTTTAAAGCCGAACCACAAAATACTGGGAAAAACCTAGTCTCTATAACAGCTTTACGGATAGCAGCTTTTAGCTCCTCTTGTGTAAAAGTACCCCCTTCTAAATACTTCATCATCATGGCGTCATCTGTCTCGGCTACCTTTTCTATCATTTGTATTCGGAGTGCCTCGGCCTCTTTTAGATTTGCCTCAGGTATTTCTTTTTCTATCACAGTACTTCCCATCTCCCCTTCAAAGAAATAGGCTTTCATTTTTATAAGATCCACAATACCCTCAAAGCTCTCCTCTAGACCTATTGGCATCTGCACGCAGGCAGCTCTCTTGTCTAGTCTCTCCAGTATAGACTGATACGATCTAGTAAAAGACGCACCTGTGCGATCTAACTTATTTATAAAGCAGATACGCGGTACATGATATCTCTCGGCCTGGCGCCATACAGTCTCTGTCTGTGGCTCGGCTCCGGCTACTCCATCAAAAGTCACCACAGCTCCATCGAGTACACGAAGTGAGCGCTCTACCTCTATAGTAAAGTCCACGTGTCCTGGCGTATCGATGATATTAAATCTATGCTTTTGATTTTTGTCATTTGCGGCATATGTCGGTGTCCAAAAACAGGTGATAGCAGCTGAGGTGATAGTGATACCGCGCTCCTTTTCCTGCTCCATCCAGTCTGTGGTAGCCTCACCATTGTGCACCTCACCTATCTTATGCGACTGACCTGTATAATACAGAATACGCTCAGAGGTGGTGGTTTTACCAGCATCGATGTGCGCAATGATACCGAAGTTTCTTACTTTTTCTAGGGGATAATCTCTATTCATAAATAATTTTTTGTTTTGAAGGGTTATTTTAAAGCTGCCTAAAATGGCAACAAGTAAAGAATATAATAGCATAAAAACTAAAAATATAATAGTCTAAAAACAAAATACCTAAGCGTTTTTAGCTTAGATACTTCGGGGTTTTATTTAAAGAATACTTTAAAATTATTTCTTTTCTACTGGCTTAGTAGTTGCTTTTGTTGTTGTAGCTTTTGTAGTGGTGGCTTTGCTTTGCGCTCCAGTTACTGCTGCAGTGTCTAGATTTACTGGACCTGAGTTTACTATTATATTGCGAGTAGGGCTATAGATTATAGCTTTTAGATTTTTTTGATATACGAGTAGCTTGTCCCCTGCTGCAGAGCCTGTAAAGAAAGCCTGCTGCGCGATAAGTAGCGCCGGGTCTTTGATCTCCAGTATCACAGGTGGCTCGTCTGTAGGTAGGGTCATTAGCTTGCCTACTGCGGATAGTAATGCATTTGCATCTTCTGGCGCAGCTGCTGCAGTCTTTGCTGCTTCCATGGCCTGCATAGCTTTCATTTTTTCTGCGCTTTGCTTATTCCAAAGGAAAGCTGCCACTGCTATAAGCACAAGTAGTATTACGTATATTGAAGGTTTTACTCTTCTAAGTGCGCTAAAAAGTGATGACATATTTTTTAAAATTTATTTTTATTTATTATATATTATAGTATAAGAAAACTAAAAAAATTTGCAACAGCAAAAAGTGGAAAGTTATACACAATTTTTAACCTCCTCCATTATCTTCTTTTTTATTACTTCAAAATCTTTTTCAAATCCAGCCATCATCATTATCGGATCCATTTCTATTTCATTAAAATATACTAGGCTTTTTAGTATTACTGAAGTATCAAGACTTGGAAATTTTACACTAGAGGCTTTTAAGATATCCTTTAAAGAAAAAATATTTAATAGAAAAAAGATGTCTATATAATCTTTATTTGTAGATCTGCCGCATACGGCTGACATTTTCATGCAGGTTATGTCCCGCATGCTTGCCATTTTAAAATGTTCTTCTTCTTTTAATGGCTCTAGCATCTCGTATTTATACCCAAAAAAACTAATTTTTATATCTTCATTTAATATCAAGGTAAGGGTATTTTTTTCTAATTGTACTATTTTTAAATTGTCATCTTTAAAAATTTCTTCTACCTCTACCCTTAATTTTTCTTCATCAAAGTCTGCATTTATAAAAAAATCAAAATCTATGCTTTGTCTGTGCCCTATATACAGAGCCAAAGCTGTACCGCCTGCCAAATAAAATCTATCTTTAAAGATTTTTAATTTTGGCAGTATTTCAATTCTATTTTTGTCTAGTATTTCTAAGTGCATATTTAAATGTTAAATTTAATTTTCCAAAAATTGTAAGACTTTTTATTAAAGGTATCTTCTTTGCTACTTTCAAAAATATTTTTGACTTCACTCTCTCCATAAATAGCAAAAAGCTGACTCCAAGACTCTACGCTGCCATAATTTAAAATAGCCAAAACTATAGCTTTTTTATGAGTTTTGGCATCGAGTTTTGAAAAGTCATAGCTCCATAAATATGGCTTAAAAGTGTCGGGTAACATGAGTTTATTATACCACAAATAGCATTTTAACTTACAATTTTCAGATCTTTGATACTTTTAAAATCTTCTTTATCTAAAGTCATTAGTGGCATATTGCTAATTATTGATGTTGCCGCTATTACAGCACCTGCCAGCTTTAGTTTTTTACCAGTATTTATTTTGTTTTGCCTTATGATTTTAGAAGCTAGCAGTGCTATTGCAGTTGTTATATCTATTATTTTAAAGTTTTTGCGTAAAAATGATTCTATCTCTTTGGCTTTCATTTCATCATAGCCGGAATAGGCAAGGACTTCAATCATCACAATCTTTGAAATAAAGTTTTTCTTATTTAAAATTGAGCTTTTTAAAATTGTAGACAGATCTGTATCTAGTAAATCTCCTAGATATAATATAATTATATTAGTATCAAAAAACATGTACTATAAAGTCTTTAAAAACTTTATAGCTGCTTTTGCTTGAGTTTTAGTGATCATGCCTCTGTACTTATCCAGAGTTTTTATTTTTTTTTGCATTTGTAATTCAGTCATATATACGAATATTATAATTTATAGATATATTTTTGTCAACAAAAAACCAGCATTTAGCTGGTTTTTTGTTTTTTACCACCCCTAGCCCCTCCTTAAAAAGGCGGGGAGAATCTCGAGGTTTTACGGCACCAACGGCTCAGCCGGTGGCACTACTGGGTCAGTAGGCGGAGCTGCTGGTGTTACTATCGGGTCTACTACTGGGTCAGTGCTACTGCCTGTACCTGATCCACTACCTGTACTACTCGCACTACCTGAGCCTGATCCACTTCCTGATCCAGAGTTGCTACCGGAGTTTGAGTTGCCTGAGTTAGAATTGTTGTTCGAGTTATTATTTGCTCCACTACTTAGTAGTGCATCTATTTGCTCTTTACTTAGACAAGTTCTCTCGCCAGCATCATTGGCTACACAGAGTTTCTTGGTTTCTACTTCACCTACAAATATTTTAGCAATTCCATTTGTAGCTTCAGCAAACCATTCTGTCAGTCTCTTTGTCATTGCTTTAAAGAAGCTGCCTACGAAGGTATCTGTGGTCGTCGATACTAGTGTACCGTATATATCTGTACTAGTAGAGATAGTTGTAGTAGCTGCCGTACTAGACGCGAGCGATGCGAGGAATTCGTTTACCTGCTGCGCATTGGTACCTAGTGCTCTTAGTTTTACATCTACTGGAATGGTCGTCGATGCTGTCAGCTCGTCTATACGCATACTAGTAGTGGTTGCACTAGAGAACACTCTTGCATTCATTTCTTTCATAGCATTTACTAGCGTTGCGAGTATCGGTCTATCGGAAAGTGTAAGGTATCCACGAGTATCTGTCGCTACTGCTCCAGGGATATTTGCCTGTACATTTTGAGCTGAGAATCCAACATAAGTACCAGTATCGGTGTAGCCTGATGTAGATGCATTCCATGTATAGCTGATAGGTGTCAGTCCATTTATAGCATCTAGCCCTGACTTATAATCACCTTCTACATTTTTCAATCTCTCATCCGATGATACTGTGAGCGTACCATCGCCGAGTGTCTGTAGTGTACCTGCACCAAAGCTAGAGAATCTTACGGAGCCTGTAGTGTGCAATTGTGCAGTCGGTGTAGTCGTACCTATACCTATATTTCCAGTACTTGTCATAGTTAGAGCATTTTGGAAATTTATAATACCTCCTGCAGCAGATGAGCTCGCATATTGCAGACGTATTGCACCATCTAACATTTCAAATCTTGATGAACTACTAGCAGAGATGCTTCTATCACTTGTACCGTCCCAATAATAGTTTGCGCCTAGGGCGAGGTAATTGTAGTCGGCAGGTGTGCCTGGTTGGTTTTTAGCTATAAGTGTCGCACCTGAACCTATCTTTAGTACAGACCTAGAGCTGCCCCAAGCCTCTGTAGTCGAAGTACCAATAGATATGATACCGTTGTTCTTTATATATAGTCCGCTATTAAGTGTAGTACTCGCTACAAAGCTTGCCAGTGTTCCTAAGTTACTATTACCAGTATTGGCGACATACAGTAGACCATTTATACTATTGAGGCCGGTAGATGAAGAAGTCAGTGACTGCAAACTACCAGTAGTAAGCGTATTTGCATTTAGATTAAGGCCCGTACCAGTAGTAAGTGTAGACCAAGACCAAGTCTGTCCAAAGTTTGTATTATCCAGCGCGCCACTCGCGATAGCAGCGGTAAGAGTATTAAAGGCTACGCCAGTTGCTGCTGTGGATCCGAGCTGGACTATAGTTGCCCATGATTGAGATTGCAATGACCCGTCTGCAGCACCTTGATATGTTCTTGTAGAAGGCAATATATTCTCAAGACGAACGGTAATGTTTGTAGTTGGCGTTATAATTGCTTCAGCAATCGCCATGTCATCGACTGTTCCTGTAGTATCAGCAGAGTTACCAAAGAGTACATTATTAGTAATATCTCTCCATTTAGAAGTTAAAATTGCAGAGTTAACAAAAGTAGCGGCCTGCAAACGATAAGTTTTACCAGCAGTAAGCGTAAAGACACCACCAGTGTTTGGAATATTTCCTGAAACTGTAGTATAAGGGACTACAGAACCTGCGGTAACTGCAGCTGGTGCAAATAATTTTGTACTTACATAATCCACCGTCTGTCCTGTGACTGGTGCGTTGCCGGAGATTTTATTCCAAGTGATATTTGAGTTATTTTGGTCTTGTCCTGTTCCGCTTATATTACGAACTACAGTTATTCCTCCACTAAGTGAGGCTATTTGAATTTTGTAGCTAGTTGCAGCTCCAATTGTTATTTGTACTGTTTGTGATATTTGCCACCTTGTGGCACTTGTATCGTTTTGAGATGATGCATAACTATTTGGAACTACTGCATTTGCCGATGTTACTACTCTAAATCCTTGCTGAGTAAATCCTGCCCCACCTCCAAACATTGAATAACTTATGCTATATGTTCCCGCACTTGGAAGTGTAAACGCACCGCCTGCTACATCTGTATAAGTTACTGAACTAAATGATTGGTTGTCTGTAATTGTAGTTACAAAACCATTCTCCGCGGCCACATTACTACCATTAGCCTGTACTGCCGACCAGCCAGTGCCATTCCAGACGAATACTCCTGAGCCACCGACTGCTATCTGTGAGCCGTACATGGTAAATACTGCTGAGCCGGTATTGATAACTGTGACTAGCTTACCAGCACCTGCTGCACCTGCAGTGAGCGGATGTAGAGATAGAGTACGTAGCGCTGTAGTCTGAGTCAGGTTAATATTATTAGCGATGTCCACTGTCGCTGCTGCGCTCGCTCCGATGTTACCATCAGCTGCGAGGTCTGCCACTGATACTGAGCTATTGCTCGATCCACTGCCACTTCCAGATCCACCTACAACGCGCCATTTGCTAGCACCACTATCATAGACTAGCTGCACCGATGCATCAGCTACCACTGTGAGATTTGCTGCTGTACCTGTGAGTATTCTATTTGAGGCTGTTGATGAAGCCGAGCTATTGGCTATGATTAGTGGTGTCACTGTAGCATTGACTACTGTGAGCCTCTCTCCATCAGATCCACCACTGATACCAGTGAGTGTCTGAGTACTAGTACCTGTCATACGTACTAGAGAAGTGTTACCAAAGTTGGCATCATTTATAATACCGCCTACTGAATAGTCTGCACCTTTCTTGGTAGCATATGCTCCACCGATATTTAGAGCGAGAGCTGTATTGCTCGCATTGCTTGCATCTAGATTTAGTAGTGATCCTGTAGTAAGTAGGTTTGCTATAAGAGAAAGAGGATTTGTACTTGTAGCGGTGCTCCAGTTCCAAGTTTGTGCAAAGTTGAAGTTGTCGAGTACATTACTAGCTATGGCTGAGACAAATGAAGAGAATGCATTACCCGTCGTCACTGATGAGCCTAGCTGAGTGATGACGAATGGTGAGTTGTAAGATATGTTTGTATTGCTACTACCTCTTAGCTGTATTTGTGTATCAGTCGGTGGAGTAAAGATCATATCTATACCTGCATCTATGTAGTTGCTGTTGTTTGGGGATGGCGTTTTGTAAAAGCCTCCGTAATTATCGAGTACTGTACCAGCTGTTAGGTTGTACCAGTACACATTTATCTGCGCTGCCTGATTTGTAGATATATCAGATGTTATTCTGTATGTCTTGCCTCCCTTTAGTAGTATAGTATTTCCTCCTGTGACGGTTATTCCTATTTGTGCTTTTGATGTGAGGGCAAATATATTATTTGATGCTACTGTTCCATTGGTCACATTACCAGAGATAAACTCACTAGTCTGACCTGATACAGTTAAGAAGCCACTTATCTTTTTCCAAGATACTTTACTACATGCAGCTGCAGATGAGGCTACACTACAATTTCCATTACTAATACTATATGTACTCGCACCTGTCTGTCCTACTAGAGTGAAGGTCCTAGCACCGTCTGTGGTGATACGCACTGTCTGAGATACTGGTACAGTCTCAGTGGTCGCTCCACTACTAAAGAATCCTTGAGCTGAGCCTGTGACGATAGATCCTGTAAAATCATTTATCCACATAGATGAGTTGCCTAGGCCATTGCCTGTACCAGATATATTGTAGTCTACTTCCCATACACCGGCACTAGGTAGTGTGAATGACATCAAGCTTACTGGCGAATTTCCAAAGCTAGCATTTGCAAATACTGTCTTATCTCCAAACTCGCTAGCCACATTGCCAGCTTGATTTCCAAAGCCTTTCCAAGATGCTCCATTCCAAATGAAGGCCATACTTTCGCCAGCACCCACGAGCGCACCATGCATAGTAAATGATGCTGTACCGATATTGTTTATATATATTATTCTTTGTAGGGCTGTATTTGTAGGTGAGTTTATGTTTAGACTTCTACCTACCGTAGTCTGGTTTATGTTTACATGATTTATATACTCAGACACTGTAGCTGAGAAGATATTACCATCCACTACTTGATCTCCTAGGCTATTTGATACATACTCTGTGGTAGCTGATGAACCGAGCTGGGTAATACTCATAAAGCTCTGAATATCAGCACGGAGTGATTCTGCTGAAAGCATGTTTGTAGCGGCTGTTGTTCGAAGTTTTACTGTCTGATTGGTGGTGGGTGTATATGTATATTCAAGTTGAGGACCGCCGATGTTATTGGTGCCATTTGTAGACTGTACCATTTCTACTACTGGACTGATTACAGCATTTGTCGAGCCGTCGACAAGTTGATATTGGATATTGTAATTGGCACCTGCATTGAAGGAGAGCCCAGCTCTAATGCTGTAGGTCTTGCCTGCAGACAAAGTTGCTATACCAGTAGTGGTATTAAAAGGAATATTTCCTGAGTTAACTGTATTGAGAATAATATCTTTTGATGTCCAGTTTGTTCCTTGTGTTTGATTTGACCCGCTTCGAGTCACATAGAGAGTGTCTACCGTAAAGCCTGTCACTGCTGACTGTCCGGCTATCACTTCGATGATGACTGACTGACTATCTACTCCATTACCACCGTACCAAGTGTTGGTACCACTTCCTACAGAGTTTATTCTAACTGCAACTCGCGTATCTACTGTAGGGGTAAATATAGTAGCAAGATCACCACCAGATGCATAAGGATATGCACCACCATCCCAAGCTGTCTGAGCCTCTCCTATTTGAGCACCAGTGTCTACATTGTTCCAAGCATATCTCATGTATGTGTCTGTAGTATTAATAGTCCCCGCTCTATAGCTTAGCTTATATGTCTTGCCAGCTTTAAGGGTAAATCTTCCTATGGAAGGCACATTATTTGCTGTAGAATATGCTGTTGCACTATCTAAAGTTATATCTGATCCAGACTGAGTAGTCACGGTATCAAATCTAAGATGGTCAGTAGCTGCCAAGTTACTATAGGTAGTATTCATGAATGCCTGCATATAACTCGCGACTACTCCATTACCTTGTTGTGATCCAAACTGCTTCCAAGTCGTACCATTCCACTTAAAGGCTACCGAGTCACCGCCAGCTACATTGATACCATGCATTCTGAACGATGCTGAGCCGATGTTATCTATATATACTATTCTAGTCAGAGCTGTATTGCTTGGGTTTGGTATTGATAGTGTGGCGCCTACTGTAGTCTGGGCTATCTGATATGTAGACTGATACTGGTCTATGGTGGTAGATAGTATTGCCGATGATGTAGCAAAGTTGCCTAGATTGCTATTTATACTTTCTGTGGTAGCTGAGTTTCCTATTTGGGTGACAGAGAGAGTACCTGCGAGCAGTGGTGCGCCACCGCCGACATTTGAGGCTCTTAGCTCGTA
>JAYWGA010000024.1:0-3518 GCA_043778525.1 bacterium | reverse complement strand
CAATAGTATTTCGTGCTGCTGTTTGTTTATATCTTGCATCTGCTGCAGAAGCCACTGTTTCACCTTTACTGATACTTATAGACTGATCTGGTGCCCATACACCATAAAGCATTACATCAGTTCCATTATTTTTTGCTAAATTAGTAAATAGATCTGCATATAGCTCATATTCTCCCGGTATAGTTTTACTAGTGACTATACCATCACCACTTTGCAGTACAAGTAAGTCATAAGTGCCTGTCATTAGCCTTGTTTTAGGGTTTAAAACGGCTGATCTGCCTGTCCAGTTCCATAATTCACGCATTACAGAGCCTCCTATCACTGAAAGGTCAGCTTTGGCGTCTGGTGCTTGTAATTTAAGCATACGCATAAACATTCCATAAGGACTTTCTGCCCTATTTGCGCCAGGAGCAGCATAGGTATATGAGTTTCCTACAAAAAGTATTTTAGGGTTTGCTTTCAAACCAACTATGATACTGCTACTGCTTGACGTCACTTGTGATAAACTTCTCAACTGAGCTGTGCTTGCTTTTGATATTTGCTGCCCCACTTGAAATTGATTGATTTGAGCTGTTAAATCTAACACTCTTTCTGTTAGGGCTGAGATATCAGTAGTAGCTGCATTTAAAGGGTTATTTACTTGAGCAAAGGTAGATGAAGCTCCGGCTATTGTCGCTAAGGCTACGAGCAAAGCAAAGGATTGCTTAGAATTTGAAGTTTTATTTAAATTTTTCATATATTTTTAAGTAAATTATTTATGTTTATAATATAGTAGTAGGTTATTTATACCATGCATTAGGTACTTTTATACCATAAGCATTGTGTGCATTTATGGCTATTGCTTGTAATACTTTTGCATCTGATAAACTTATACCATTTGGTAAAAAGTCACTTGGTGCTGGCGGAGTAGTGCCAAATGCTGCTAAATACATCATATTTGCAGCGAGGTATGCAGCTGGCGCGGCTGCATGCACGCTGTCATATGTCAGCATGTTTTCTGCAGTTTGACCATCATCTCCTTTACCGTATAGCTCGGTAAATTTTTTATAAGCTTCTGTATATGCTTTTCCTGAAGCTGCATAACCAGTATTATTTTGTTGTGCAGTATTAGTGTAAAGCAAATGAGCATTTGAAGCAATCGTTTCACCTTTACTTATGCTTATTAAATAATCTGGTGCCCAAATACCGTACAACATAACATCAGTGCCATTTGCCTTAGCTAAATTTGTAAATAAATCAGTATACTTTTTATAATCAGCTTGACTACCAGTAGATAATAGCCCATCGCCACTTTGTAGTACAAGTAAATCATAAGTACCAGTTTTAAGTAAAGTTTTAGGATCAATAATTGCTGGTTTACCTACCCAGTTCCATAATTGACTCATCACTGAGCCACCTATTACTGAAAGGTCCGCGGTTGCACCTGGTGCTTGTAGTTTAAACATACGCATAAACATGCCCGAAGCACTTTCTGCTCTATTGCCCCCAGGAGCAGCGTAAGTGTATGAGTTTCCTACAAATAAAACCTTAGGATTTGATTTTATTCCTGAAATAGTTCCGCTTGCAGTTGGTGTCGGAATAGGAGTTGGAGTGGGTATTGGATCAGTTTGTGTAGTACATACTGTACGAGATGCATCCAGATCTAGCTTCTTCTTCATAGACATTATACCTAGTGCATTTGCTTGACTACAAAATCTACTAACATCCAAACTGTACTCTACATTGAATACTGCTTTGCCTGCTCTTAGGAAAGGTTGATAGGTATTACATTCACCGTATTGAAAGCATTGCTCATTTACTGCAAAGTCAAAATATGGCTCAAGTGCTGCTATTTGGTCTACATCATTTTTGAGTCCGATTAAAAGACCGCGCTTTTTAGCTTCTACAGAAAGAAACTTGTTATAAGCTATTTGATCAGCAGCACTCAAAGTAAATCCTGTATTGTTTGTATAACCATCTACATTGTCCGGCTCAAGACCATCACAGCCTTTTGCTTTAGCTAGATCCATGCGAGCTGTCATTATAGGTGCCAGTAGTGAAATTTGTCTTATGTCTAACCATTTTTCGCCGGCCCATCCATTTGCTTTTCCTAATACCGATGAAGGGAAAGCACTTGCATCGCTACGCCAGTTTTCGTAAGATCCAGCAGAAAAATAACAAATCACAGTTTTATTTTTAGCTTTTAGTGACCTTATAACTGACTCACTATTGTCAAACAGATCAATGTTAAACAATTTTGCATCGACAGTTTGATCTACAGTACCAGTCAGCTGCCATTGCCATGTTGTATTTTTTGGAATGGTTAGTACTGTGGTGGATGTTGAAGTCGGTGTTGGAACGGGAGTGAGTACAGGTGTAGGAGAGAGTGAAATAGACCACGCTGTTGGTACAGGCGATGGTGTAATTCGTGCTCCTGTAAAATAACTTGCTCCTGTAAACACGTTTTCACTTAGAGTGACGTTTCTGGCTTTATCACTTATATTTATTTTCGGCACAAAGATTGCTGCATCAGTACCATACTTATTTATTAGAAACTGCGTTGATTGCTTTGTTATGTCTAGTGGAACTGCATTTATTGTGTTATTCCTAATGGTAAGACCATCTATTTCACCAACCGTAATTCCATGAGTATGATGATTATTGATTGTATTATTTTCAATCAAAAAGTTGCGATAATACATTTCGTAGCCAGCACGATTAGTGTCCACTAATTCATTGCGAATAAAAATTGTTTGAGTGTGACTACCTTTATTTATATTTAAAGTATTGTTACGTATTATTACATTAGTACTTGGGGCGGTAGTGCCGTTAGTCCAAAATTGAATCATATCCCGATGATCAGTCCAATCAGGAAGGCCTGTAAAGTCGTGTATATTATTTTTCTCTATTAGTACGTCTTGTACTTGTATCATATTGATTCCATCTTTGCGGATAGTATGAATATTATTTTCTATAATATCAACATTAGAACTTTCTCTCACCATGAGAGCAGTAGCAAAAGTATTAAATTCATTGTTTCTAATAACTACGTTCGTAGAATTTTCAATACGTAATCCAAATGCATATCCTAAACCATCAAAATTAGGTCCTAATTTTGATGCATTATCACCATCAAAATGTGAATTTTGTATAATTATGTTTTTGTTATCAGTAAAATCAAATACCTTATAAATAGAAGAGTCACTTGTTTTAAATACATAATCAAACTTAATATTATCTAGAGTTATATTTTGAGATCCCGACACAACTGCAGAAGAGAATGATGCAAGACTAACTTGGTTTGCTGACTTGAGTGTGACAGGGGACGTATATGTTTTACTTTTAATTGATAGTTCACCATAATTTCCTGCATTAAGTAGAATTGTTTCACCACCTTTAGCATTATTTAGTGCAATGACTAATTCATTGGATGTTGATACTGTTCTAGTACTACTACTGCCAGGAGCTGGGGGAGGTGTAGGTGTCGTAATTTTTAAATAATTATCTGCTCCAACCCAGCCATCAAAGCCGTTATCAAA
>JAYWGA010000023.1:0-3544 GCA_043778525.1 bacterium | reverse complement strand
TTTTTCATAATGTTTTTTATAAGTTTTATAAGTTTTTGTTTTGCGTTTTAACTATTCTAAAGTTTATCACTTTTGTATTACTTGTCTATGTCTTTTAGTGTCTTTTATGTGGATAAGTCTGTTTATAGATAATACTTTTTAATAATTTAATAATGTCTTTTATACTATATCTACTTTTTTTATGGGCTAGTATTGCCCGCGCCCTCTGTAGTAGTACTACTATTTATATTTGGTAGATTTATTTCTATTATTGGGATTGTATTTGTAGCGGTACTACTAGCTTGATTTAGGTTTATTTCTATACTTGGTATTGTATTACTTATATTATTTGTACTACTTGCATTTTGTTTACTTTTATCTACTATAGCGGCCTGTAGCTCGTCTCCCGTCACACATACTAGTGTATTGTCTGCTTTTTTTATACATAGTTTTTCTGTATTTAGCTCTTTTGCAAAGATTTTACCTATGCCATTACTAGTATCTGCTAGCCAGCCTATCATTCTACCTACCGTTGCCTTCCATACCGAGCCCGCAAAGGTGTCTTTTATTTCACTTTGACCATCTATGCTTAATAGATTTGTACTAGTAGCTGCTGTGCTACTAGCCAGACTTTCCATAAAAGCCTTTACCTGCAAAGCATTTGTGCCTAGTGCCCTTAGCTTAGTATCTATTGATATGGTATTTGAGGCTGTAAGCTCCTCAATAGATACTGTCGTCACAGGATTACTGCCAAATACTTTATTATTTAGCTCTTGAAGAGATTTTACCAGCACCGGTGTGAGGCGACCATAGTCTGCTTGCCATGGATTATCTCCAGTATTTAAAGGATTCTCGCCATTATCACCATTTGTACTTACCGCTTCTGGGATTATTTTTGCTAAGTTTTGAGCTATAAATCCCGTCTGTGCAAGCTTTTTGTCATCAGCTATAAAATTAAAGTCTTTTACTTGTATATTCATCAGCTCATTTAGACCTTTGCTACTTTCAACTACATTCTCTTTGAGCCTTGCATCAGAAACAGTATTGTATGAAACACCTCCATTCTGATTTTGGGTAATACTACCAAGGGTTTTTCCGTCAGGGCTAATGAAATTTACAAAGTTTATTGGACTATTTACCGTTTGAGCATTACTTTCTAGCATTTTTGCCATTATACTAAAAGGACTTTTTACAGTACTTTTCTGCAAGTCTTGTAGTTCTTTTAGACTATTTTGCAAAGATCCGAGTCCATACCAGTTTAAAGTGGTCAGATCTACTGTTTTATAACCATTTCTATCTGTTTTTATTAGTTCTGGAAATTGCTCTTCCACATTTTGTGCCAGTACTCCCACCACACGTTCAATTTGGCTCTTTTTATACACATCTGAGGCTACATTATTCCAGTTATACTCTACAAATCTTATTTTTGAAAATTTATCCTGCAAATCCTTTGTATTTAGGTCTTTTATATTGGTTTTGAGTCTTTCGTCTGAGCTACATGTGCCTACAAGGCCCGTACCTGCAAAGTTTTGCACACATCCATTACTACCACTATCTCCGACTCTGATATCTCCCACACCCAGTGCTATACTGCTAGCCTCTGCATCTGCAAGGACCACATCTCCACTAGTATTTACTGTAAGAAACTTGTTTTTAGGTCTAGTCACTATATATCCTGGGGTTATTTTTGTGACGGTCCTACTGTCTGCATTGCCTGTATATAGATTTCCACCCACATCTTTAGTTATTGACCGTGGATAAGAATCCGTAAGACCCAAGCTACTAGTAGCTCCATTTTGAAATACCTGCACCACCTCAGCTTTAAGAGAGCTTGATGCCGTGATGAATATATTATTACTAGAATCTATTAAAATGTTATATATACCAGGCACTATAGAGACTAAAGATGTCACACCACCTGGCGTTATTTTAGTTATATTTCCATTTGAACTAGTAACATAAAGATTTTGATTTGAGTCTATAGCTATATCATTTGCACTCGGTACATTTGCAAAGATTACCCCAGTACCACCTTGGTCTATTTTTGTTATATTTCCCGTAAACGGATCTGTTACATATAAATTGTCACTGGAGTCAAATATCATATAGTAAGGTACAGCTCCAAAAAAATTAAAAATAGTAGAGACACCAGCTGCAGTCACTTTAGAGATATTTTGTGAAGTATAGTTTGAAATATAAAAATCTCCAATAGAGTCTATTTCTAAATCTTGTCCAGCTAAGCCCATGGTATTACTGGTGATAGTAGCGACTACTCCGGAGCTATCTATCTTATATAAATCATTCAAGCTCGCACTCACTACATATAAATTATTAAATCTATCTATTTTCAGTCCAGTTGGGCTATTTATATTTGCAAACACACTAGACACACCACCCGGAGTTATTTTAGTAATTGTATTTCCAGTTATATTTGTAGTAAATACATTGCCGGCATTATCCGTCGCGATATCTATCGGATAGGCGCCTGTACTTCCTAGTCTTATAGCTGTATTAGAGGCTATGGTATAGCTGTATGTAGTCGGAGCAAAGCTAAGTCTATCAAAGCGCAGTCCCGAGCTAGATGCTGTGTCTGCATATATTGTGAGCTTATTGCCGGGTGCATTTGTACCTATACCTACATTGCCTGTGCCACTAGTGGTGAGATTATTATTACTTAAATTTATATTTGTATTGCTATTGAGCGAGCCACCTAGCTGCACTGTATTGCCTGGTGCTAGGGTGACGCCATTACTATATGTAGTGGTAGCTGCAGCACCTCCGCCAGCTGAAGTAGGTATGCTTGTTGTAGAGACAACTCCATTTACGCTTGTAGTAAGTATATTTGTACTTGTAGAAAAGCTTGTGTTATTGCTACTGATAATACTAGTGGTCGCTATCACGCCATTTATATTTGTGGTGAGTATATTGCCAGACACTGACTGTGTAAAAAAGTTTATGAATTTTATAACTGCGCTCGATATGCCATTTACTATACTTATAAAAGTATTTGTGGTCGTTGAGATATCATTACTAGTACTCGCTACTGTCGTGGTACTAGGTGGAGCAGATACATACTGAGTAGAGCCATCTGAAAAAGTGTAAAGATATCCTGAGCTAGTGGCAGAGATAGATACTACCGATGTACCAGTGGCACCACTCAGTCCATTTGTTCCTGTTGCGCCATTTAATCCGTTCACACCACTTATACCAGCTGCACCACTTGCTCCAGCTGGACCTGTAGCTCCCGTAGCACCAGAGCCTCCACCACTACTTATACTTACACCGCCAAAGCCATTGTATTGCGCGCCTGGTACAAAAGCACCAAATGCATCTTGTCCTTTTTCCCCTTGCGCCCCCTTTTCTCCTGCAGGTCCTGATTCTCCTTTAGTACCTTCTACTGTGATATATTTTATTTCATTTTTTGTATCCCCTGTATATATTGGAGCTGGCCCATTGTACGCCGCAGTTTCTCTTTTTGGCTGAGTGATATTTATAGACAAAAAGCTTTTACTATTTGTTGTATTTTTTAATTCTACATTTATCATCTCGCAGTCATCAGGAAATA
>JAYWGA010000022.1:0-3618 GCA_043778525.1 bacterium | reverse complement strand
TTATATCTGTTATTTTAATGACAGGAGTTATCTGCAAGATGCCATTTTTAAAAAGTTTTACTGTGCCATCTTTTTCAGCTATAAAAATTCTACCGTCTGTAGTAAAGGACATGGCTGTGGGCAGATTTAAACCTGTTGCCATTGTTTGAAATTCAAAACCAGCAGGTAAAGCAGCAAAAGCCATCGCTGGGATTGCTGATATTATGAGTGCTATTGTATATATTATTTTTTTCATATTTATTTTTAATTATTAAAGCTTAAAATACTATATTTAAGATTCTCTACTGAAATATAGTCTTCAATTTTATTTATTTTTTTATCGTAGTTATATGCGTAGTAGTAATATTTTACGCCTACAGCCATATTTTTTGCATAATCAAAGTTTGATTCAGACTTCAATCTTTGAGAAAGCGAATAAGTCGTCACAGTAAATAGAAAGCTAAAAATCATAGCAGCTATAGCATACCCAGTAGCAATTCTCCAAGATCCATTATATCTTTTAGATATAGACAGATTTTTTAGCGAAGTAAAAAATTGTGAATTATATCCTTGTTTTTTAAAGGTTTTAAAAATCAAACCTAAAAAAACTACTGTTAAGTTTAAAAAAATTGAGAGTCCTCCTGTGGGTGAATTTGGCATATATTTGTTTTAGTTATTTCTTCTGTCTGGATGAAACCAGGTTAGGTTATTTGATTTTAATATTACTTCTTTGATAAACTGCTCTATAAATATATAAGAGTTTATAAAAATAAGAATGGAATAAGTAGGAGCATAATATAGCAGATCTAGCCTTTTTCTCAAAATGGCTCCATATAGACCCAGTAATAGTAAAAAGAAAATATAAGGTATTAAAAAATATAGAAAAAAGGTTATATTTATTATTGGAAAAAGAAAAAGTGCTATAGAAAAGATAACCCCCTCGAAATAAGTAAGTGAAAGCTGTATTGAATTATTCGGTTTTGAAATTACCGTATAGTGTTTTCTAAGGTTTTGCCAGCCACCGCAATACCATCTGCGCATTTGATTTATGTATTGTCTTAAAGTACCTGGATCTTGAGTCCAGGCTATTATTTTTGTATTATAAGAGATCTTTAAAAAGTTTTTGTGGAATTTGTATGTAAAATCTAAGTCTTCTGTCAGAGTATCATGCTCAAACTTTATCATTTTTCTAAACACATTTGTTTTAAATGCCCCAGCACATCCAGGTATAACAAACATAGCCCCCATATTTGCTTGGGCTAGCTTGTGGAGATTTTGTCCTATTATATAGTCAAGCTCGCGGCATGCTGTTATCCAATTATAAGGAATGCTTTTTATGTAACCACCTACGGCTACCACATCTAAGTCTTCATTAAAACTTTTCTCCACCTCTTCGATTGCTTGCGGCTCTAAAATTGTATCACCATCTGATGCAAAGAATATATCACTACTTATTTCTTTTAATCCTCTTTCTTGGGCATAACTTTTATTTCCAGTTGCAACCGGTATAGTAAGTACTTGTATTTTATCTCCATAGCTCGCAAGTATCTCCCCACTCTTATCTGTACTACCATCATTCACCACTAGTATTTGATCGGGTAATCTTGTTTGATTTAAAAGCGAATCAATGCAGCCTCGTAAACCCATCTCCTCATTGTGGCAAGGCACTAGCACAGAAATGGTTTTTTTATTTTTATTATATTTAGAAAAAGTAAATCTGTGTACATCATTTAAGTCATATTTTTCAATTCCATCAAAATCTTTGCCAATCAAAAAAGAGTCAGATTTTAAGACATCAAATGTCTTCTCGTCTATTTTTAAAAACTCAATTACCTCTTGTTTATTTAGGAAATTCATAAAAATTTCATTTCCCGTATTCTATCACATCTAAATACTTTTGTAAACCCCTTTCTAAGCCCTCCTCGGCTCCAGACTCCTAATCTTCTCTATTATCTTATACTCTATCTGCTTTTTTTCTAGATCTGCTGCTATCACCTTTACTTTATATACATCTCCCATGCGGATGATGGTACCGGCTTCACCCTTTACTACAAACTTTTTATCATCAAACTCAAAATACTCACTACTAATATCTTTAAACTTTATCATGCCTTCGCATTTGCTATGCTCGTCTTCTAGATATATACCAAATGGCGAAAGACCAGACACCAATGCTGTGAGCTCCTCCCCTATATGATACGACATATACTCCACTTGCTTGTACTTTATGCTCGCGCGCTCGGCTTCGGCTGCGTCCTTTTCGCGCTCACTACTACGCAAACACATACTCTCGGTCCAGGCCTTCTCTCTTCCATCTGTCGTACCGCCTTTGAGATACTTTTTCATGAGGCGATGTATCATCACATCTGGGTAGCGGCGTATGGGCGAGGTAAAGTGACTATAATAGTCAAAAGCCAAGCCATAATGTCCTACATTTTGGGTAGTGTAGATCGCCTTTTGCATGCTGCGCACTATTTGGGTTTGTATTGTGGCTTTGTTTATATCATTTTCCATCTCACTCATCACTCTGTTTAAATCTTTTTGGGCTATGGTGTCATCTTTAAAAGGCGCGTTGTAGCCCATGTTGTAAAGAAAGGTGGCGAGGTTTAGCATCTTGTCTGAGTCGGGCAAGTCATGTACGCGGTACACACCTACATGATCCTCTTCTCCGAGATTGTGGACATACTGCGCTACGGCTACATTGGCAAGGAGCATAAACTCCTCGACTAGCTTGTGAGCATCAAAGCGCACCTTGCGATACACCTCCACCGGCACACCTTTTTCGTCAAGATTAAACTTGACCTCCTCTGTCTCCATAGACCGCGCGCCATTTTCTTTTCTTTTTTTAGAAAAGTCTTTTGCAAAATTATTTAGCGTAGTCAGCTCTTTGTACCAGTGCAGACTTTCGTCATTTGATACTATTATCTCCTGCGCCTCTTCGTATGAAAATCTTTTGTCAGAATGTATTACTGTCTTTCCAAACCATCTGTCTTTTATTTCTCCTCTTGGCGATATTATAAATACTGCCGACATGGTCAGCCTATCTTGTCCCTGCACTAGACTACAAAGATCATTTGAAAGTACTTCCGGTAGCATGGGCACTACTCTATCTACCAGATATACCGAGGTAGTGCGTCTCTGCGCCTCTGTGTCCATAGCCGAGCCTAGCTGTAAATAATGCGACACATCAGCAATATGCACACCCACCTCCACATCACCACCCGGAAGGTAGACCACTGAGATAGCATCATCAAAATCTTTTGCATCTGCTGGATCTATGGTACAAGTGAGTATTTTTCTAAAGTCCCTGCGCTCCTCTAGGTCTATCTCTTGTATACCCCTTTCATGTATAGCCTTTGACTCTTCCTCTATCTCTTTTGAAAATCCAATATGAAAACCTTTCTCCTCGGAGTAAGCTGCTATCTCAGCGCTACTGTCACCTTTTTTGCCGAGTACTTTTTCTATTTTGCCTTTTGGCATTTTTTTGGTATCTTCCCAAGCAAAAATACTAGCCACTACTTTATCCCCTTCTACCGCGCCATTCATATTTTCTTTTGAAAGAAAAAAGTCTGTGTACATCTTGGTATCATGCGATACAAAGAAAAAGTTTTCACCATCCTTTTCTATATGTCCGGCATA
>JAYWGA010000021.1:0-3649 GCA_043778525.1 bacterium | reverse complement strand
GATATAGTATCTACCAGCACTAAAGTGGTGCAGTATGCTATCACTACGTACAAAGAGGTCTCTACCACTACTAAAGTACAAGTGGCTACAACTACATACATACAAGCAAATACCAGCACCGCTACCCAAACCCCTATAGGTAATTGGTCTGAACTTGTAAGAAGTTTTACTATTCCACTTGATGTTGCAAGTATTCGTTTCTTTCATTCGCTCTCAGGAGATGGTGTTCTAGAGTTTGACGATGTAAAATTAAATAAACTTGAGCCAAGTATAATTTTAAATGGAAATTTTGAGCAAGTGGATACTTTGAATATGCCTAGTTTTTGGTTTAAGTCGGCTTGGGGCAATAACACAAGTACTTATAAATCTATTGCTATAGGAAGAAGTGGAAAGGGTATCAGACTAGACATGAGTAGCTATACAGATGGCGATGCAAAGTGGGGCTATGGTTTATTAAATGTAGTGCCTGGATCTAGATATTTATACGAGGACTATTATAAATCAAATGCAACTTCTACCATCTCTTTGCATATGTATGATGCAAATGGTGTAAGTAAGGTTAGTACTTTAACAAGACTAAATCCAGCAAATTCTTGGACAAATTATTCTACAGCTTTTGACATACCAAGCAATATAGTAAAAATAAAAGTTTCTCATTCTATTTCAGCAGTCGGATATTTAGAATTAGACGATGTGTCAATTTCTAAATATGGTACAAATGTTTTAAAAAATGGAAATATGGAAATAGTAAATCCTTTGAATACAAGCGAGGCTGACTCCTGGACTAGGGGTGGCTGGGGAAATAGTAGCTCTACTTATATATATACAAATACAGGTGTGACGGGCAAGGCTTTAAAAATAGATGTGAGCAAATACTCTAGTGGAGATGTAAAATATGTACACCCTTGGGTAAATGTAGTTCCAGGAGAGACTTATACTTACAGCTCTTTCTTTAGAAGTAGTATTCCACAAGAAAACTTTATAGCTCAAAAGTCATCATCAAATATTACTAGTTATAAATATTTTCCTTCCTCTCCTGCTTTTGGATACAAAACAACCACAGCTACCTCTACATCAAATATTGCTACTACCTCGTATATAACCGTAGACAAAATAAGCACGACTACTGTGCCAGTGCAATCAACTGCGACCCGTACAGAAATAGTCTCTACCACTACACCGACAAAAGTCTTTGCGACCACCACTGAAGTCTACTCTTTCCAAGTACCGACTATCGTCACCAGCACTAGCACTGAGGTGATAGAAGTAGACAGACTCAGGGCAATAGAAAACCCATACAGCTATCCATTTACCTATGAAAGTGGTGTGACGACCTATTACATCAGCGGAGTAGCCACCAGTACCGACCCACTCGCCACACCTTGCACCCTTGGGCTAAAAACCTGCTTTGAATGGAACCCCTCAGCAAGAGCAATACAAACCAAATACGAAAAAGACTACTCCTACAACAACACCCTAGAGTACACTCTCTATCATCCCTCAAAGTACTATAGCTATGACAGCAGAGGTGTCACTACTATAAATCTATATCTAGGAGCTAAAGCCGTGGCCGAGTACAAATACGGCACATCAGAAAAAGACGGGCAAACAAAAGAATACACTCAAGTCTCATATATACACAGTGACTATCTAGCCAGTCCTGCTATACTTACAAATATGAACAAAGCCATCACCCAAACCATTACAAAGAATGCCTGGGGAAATCCTATCACAAACACTTTTGATAAAGACACTCATATACAAACAGACTTTGGATACACAGGGCACAAAGAAGATACTGAAAGTGGTCTTACTTATGCTCACGCTAGATACTTAAATACAAATAGTAAGCAGTGGCTGAGTCATGATCCCTTTAGTCTAGAAAACTTTACTGATGAAAGCTGGCTACTAAATCCACAGCTACAAAACTCGTACTCGTATGCGGGGAATGACCCGGTGAATGCAGTGGATCCGGATGGGAAAATACCCTCTGAAGCAGAAGCGCTTCAAATGGTTGGGCAAATTTATGAGCAAGGTAATGAAAATCAAAACTTAAGCGGTGGCTGGACTTATAATCAAGATATGTCAGTAACTGGTTCTTTGAGTATGAAAATGGGAGTATATTCAAGAGAGGTAGAAGGAAAAAAAGAATACTCTCTCGTTTTTAGGGGCTCTAGAGGATTGCATCCAGTAGATTGGTTTAATAATTTAATGCAACCAATAGGCGGCTCTCAAGATGCGCGAGATGCTATTAAATACTCTGCAGAATTTGTAAAAAATAATCCAAATAATGAAGTAACTATGATAGGACATTCAAAAGGTGGGGCAGAAGCCGATCTTGCTTCTGCAAAAAACAACACAAATGCATTTATATTTAATTCTGCACCAGCCTCTTTCTTGTTCAATAGGCTGTACTATGAGCAATATGCTAGAAGTAAAGAAGTTAAACATTTGATTGTTCAGGGCGACATTGTTACTGGGACTTTAGGCTATAATAAAAATCCTTCCACTTCAATAACAATAAAGCCACAAGCTTTTTATCCTACAATTAGCACCGGACGCTTCAGCAGTGTTAAAAATATAATAAGTAATTTAAAAACCGGCGTTGCAAATCATGTTATTCAAGCCTTTAGATAAAAAGATATGAAAAGTATTTCAAACATAATTAAAAAAATAGGTATATTTATAATGTTATCCACTTTTGCAATTATGTATTTGATAGGATATCCACTTTCCTTAATCAGTGGCTGTCTGCCTAGCTCAGATGCGTATAAGTCTTGTTTTATTTTTGGTTCAGATATTACAGGTATTGTAAATAGTACAGTTGCCATAGGGTGGTTTACTTTTTTCACTATTCCGATCGGTTTATTTGTCTTCATAGTAGGTCATTCTTTTAGTTTATTGATAGATAAAAAATTGCCATAAAAAAATTACCGCTTTCCCCAAACCCTTTTTCCAAAAATGCTTGAAATGTAGTATACTTTTTGCATATTAAAAATACCTAGATATTAAAGAAAATAGTGCATAAAAAGCTATAAAATAAATACCTAAAATAAAAATCTAAAAACAAAACCTTATGATGCTAAATAAATTGATGAAAAGACTGACCTATATTTTTTCTGGACTATTTTTACTCGACACTGGCTCTATCTTTTTAAATGGAGTGCCAGCTGTAGCAAGTCTCAGGAGTACTGGCCTCCTAGAGGCTTTAGGATATATCACTCCCATCATAAATACAGTGCTGCTCATATGTGTATCTTGGTATATACTCGGCTCCCTTTATAAAAAGGGATATGTAGGTGAGACTGCTGAGCTAGAGCCTGCGCGCCGTCTGGGCCTCTCTATGATACTGTCCATAGTCATGATACCTATCATCTTTAGTCCATCGTTTTTGTATCCATATATAGTGGGTAAAGGTTTGGCATTTAGATTTTTAGCTCTTGGTAGCTTTCTGGTATTTGTATATCTAGCCTTTAGAAGTAAGGCTTTTTGGCCTAGGCTCACTCCTGTGGTGATAGGATGCGGCGTATTTACTGCGACTATGTTTTTATCTTTTATATTTGCCGTAGACTCTTATCGTGCCTTCTGGGGCAATTATGAAAGAATGGAAGGCTATATAAGTGTACTATGTGTGTTTATGCTTTTGATT
>JAYWGA010000020.1:0-31318 GCA_043778525.1 bacterium | reverse complement strand
TTTTACTAAGTAACAAGCACATATTAGATACAGGATTTAAAGGTGCAGGACTTAAACATATTTCAAAAGTGTATGTACAAAAAATCACTGTACCTATTCCAACAGATACAAAAGGTAATCCAGATCTGAATGAGCAGAAACGAATCGTTTCTCTTATTAAAGAAGCTGAGGATTTGAAAAATAAGAGAGCTGAGGCAAATAAGAAAATGGAAGATCTTGTAACTGATTTATTTGAAAACTTTTTTAGCAAAGAAGCATATCCTAAAGATAAGATTGTTAATTTAGTCATTGATAAAAGCTCAATAAGAACAGGCCCTTTCGGTAGCCAGTTGCATCACCATGAATTTACAGAGGTTGGTGTCCCTGTTTTAGGTATAGATAATGTAGTAAAGAATAAATTTAGATGGACATATAAAAGATGTCTCCCAGAAGAAAAATTCAAGAAATTTATAAAATTTCAAGTTCACCCTAGTGATGTACTGGTAACGATAATGGGAACTGTTGGTAGAGTTGTGGTTGCTCCAGATGATTTACCAAAATGCATGAGTACTAAGCACTTGTGCGTAATTACCACAAACAAGACAAGATTGAACCCTGTTTATTTGTGGGCATCGTTACTTTTTGACAATGAGGTTAGAAAACAGACTCGAAATGTTTCTAAGGGTGCAATCATGGAAGGATGGAATTCGACTATTATAAAAAATCTTATTATCTCTTTGTCTCCAATTGAATTACAAAATAAATTTGCGGAATTAGTTAAGGGGATTGAAGTTCAAAAAGAGAAGCAGCTTCAATCAACTCAAATGGTCGATGAGTTATTTAATGCTGTAATGGCAAAATCTTTTGCATAATTTATGTCTACAACTAAAAAACAGACTGAAAATATAGTAAATGTTAACTTCGACAAGTTTAGGTTAGAAAATGGCGACCCAGAGGGTTCTTTTGAGCAACTTTGTTATTTTCTGTTTTGTAGAACTTATAAAATATCAGATGGAATTTCTGGTTATCGAAATCAAACAGGTATAGAGAAGCCTCCAGTTTCTGTTGGTAAAAGAGTTATCGGTTTTCAGTCAAAATTTTTTGAATCAAATATTAATTATAAAAGCTTGGAGGATGGTTTAAGAAAAGCTAAGGCTAAGCACCCAAAACTTAATAATGTAATTTTTTATGTGAATAAATTACGAAGTGAAAGTAGTAAAAAAAGTACTACAGTTTCATCTGAAGAGCAGGTATTAATTGACTCTGCTAAAGAATTAAAGATTGAAATATCTTGGTTTGATCCTGGAAATTTCTCAATTTCATTAAATCAACCAGGTAATTTGGACTTGGGACAGATCTACTTTGGAGAAGCTGATAATTACTCTTTTATTAAAAATGACTCTAATTTAAGCATACAAACATTTATTCAGTCAGAAGGATATCTTAAGTTACCACTGTCTAGTAACAACAAAATAATGGTGGATCCAGTTAAAAGCATTCTTTCAAGAAAACAAAAGGTATTTTTACTGCTAGGACATCCAGGTTCTGGTAAGAGTATTTTTTCACACGCTCTTTTTAGAGATTTTTCAGGATTAAATAAGAAAAACAAAAAAGAGATGTTGGCAGTGTGGGCACAGAACAAAGCAATCCCCATGATTATTAATCTTAAAGATTGCGTGAATGAAAATCTGGAGGGTCTTATAAGGGATAGGCAAAATGATTTCTCGGTTAGAAACAAGAAACTTGATTTCATTTATATATTTGATGGTCTCGACGAGTTGAGTCCAGAAAAGGCAGATCAGACACTTTTTTACATAAGAAACCTAGAACAATTAAGTACAACCAAAAAAATTATTATATCTTGTCGATCTGGTAATTCTAATAAAACAAGAGCTGCAGTTTACTTACCTAAGGCTGAGCATTTTTGCTTTTCAAGCTTAGATAATACTTATATCGATCTTTACTTTAAGAGTAAAAACAACAAGATAAAAGATAAATACCTAAGCAAACTTAAGAAAAATAATAAATTACTAATCTCTGAGATAGTGGATATTTTATTTATAAAATTACTGTGGGATACCATAGAAGAACTAAATGAGAAAAGTACAGTTGCTGATTTAATTGAAGAGAATGTGCAGATTCTTCTGTATTCCCCTGATCATAAGAAAAATATTGAGACTTTAAATATTTTGGATGAGAAACCAGAAAAAATACTTACTCTGAATCAAGAGATATCCTTTCGCTCCTATCAGAAATTTCAGTTTAGATTACCGAAATCAGAACTTCAAGACATTATTGCTAGCATCTTTCCTAGGGCGGATTACAACTCGACAAATGAGATATTAAACTATCTCACTGATCTATTTTTTGAAAATAGTTATTTAGATAATGAAACGAGACTCGACTATATCTATCGACACAGAAGGTATCAAGAGTTTTTCTTTATACAGAGATTAAAATTAGAATATGAAAAAGATCCATTTATACTACGTCGTACAGATGTTCTCTCTAATCGTGACTTTTTCGAACAATACTTCTTAAAGTATTTAAGAAAATGTTATGAAAAAAATAATGATATTGTGGGATTACTTGATATAAATTTACTCGATGTATATCTTGGCAATCATACTGGATACGGAGTTGATGATGCTTATTATCATAATTCTTCAGAATTTATTCCCGCACTTGCAAATCAAGAGCCTGGGGTGATGGAAGAATTGTTGGAAAGTGATAGTTTTAAAATGAAAAAGATGTTTTTTTTGGATTTAGACTATTTAAATAAAACTTTTGATGCATGGGATAAGGATAAAAATGACTATAAAATAAATGACAAGTTATCTGGAGCTTGGAGCTCTATCGGACCAATGATAGAGAATGCTGTTATTTTTTGG
Organism: bacterium; assembly: GCA_043778525.1. Classification (GTDB taxonomy): domain Bacteria; phylum Patescibacteriota; class Minisyncoccia; order Phycocordibacterales; family UBA5272; genus JBBQKQ01. The sequence goes on along the minus strand of JAYWGA010000020.1, from coordinate 28,448 downwards.
AAGAGCGGTAAAAAAGAGTTTTCGCAGAAAATAATTACTCACATATCTAAAATTCAAGATATATTCCACGAGAAGGATTTTTTCAAAAACAAAAGTGAAAATACCCATGTTACAGATCCGTTTTGGCAACATTGGTCAGACTTTATTTATATATTGATTGTTATAAAAAAACGTAGTGCCTCAAAGGTTTTGGAAGATCAAATTCGCGTAAATTATAAATTTTACGAGAATGAGAATGATAAAAGTTTTTCAAGAGAAAACAATAAGGAGAAATTAATAAACTCTTTTTATTATGCAATTTTATCAGTTGATGATAAGTTTTTAATTAGTAACTTAAACAAGTTAGACACTTTTGAGTTTAACGCCTTACTAGGAGTGCTCTTGTCATTCGATGGAATTAATACACTTTTAGTAAATAGAAAGATACAAAATTTGATCAAGAAACGTTTAATTCTAGAAAACGTAACCTTCGGGGAAGAAAACTACCACATCTCATTTTACAAGACATACTTTGGATTGAGTCTTAATGATGAAGAGACTACTTTACTAAAACAACTTTTGGTAAAAACGAGAAACGAAAGGAAGGTGGATTGGCATATGTATAACATTCCACATAAGTTTTCAATAATTTCATATGCTTTAAATGAAAATAAATTTAGCCAAATAAATAATGACCCGAATGATAATTTTAAATACTTAGATGAGCTTGAACTATACTCAGCACTTTTTGACTCATATATAAATATTATTAAAACTAAATCTACAATTGGGCTCGTGTTAAGAAATTATTTTTCTTATATAAAAGAGAGAGATGACAGACTTGATCGCTATCTAAAAACAGATATCTCTTTCCTTTGGGCGCAGATCTTTAGTAAGTCGCTTGTAACCACTATAAAGGTTGAAGACCTATTTATTCTAAAGGAAAAGTTACTAGGACCAGAATCAGGCATAATTCCTTGGAGTTTTTACTACAAATTAGTATCTATAAACAAAGAACTGTTTGATAAGTTAATTAATCAGACTGATTTAAATAAAATTGAAGTCCAGCTCAAAAAATTTGATGATTATCAATCCTTAGTTAATGATTGTTTTTCTCTATCATTATTTTATTCAAAAATTGACCAACAAAAAGCCAGAGAATACTTTGTAAAAGGTTTAAAAGAAAGTGTTCTAAGGCATGGATGGAGAAAAGATTCCTTGGTCAGTCATCAGCTAGTGGACTCCTTAGAAATTCTCATAAGAAATAACTGTGAGACTACTGAAAATATAAAGAAGTACTTATCTGAAATTTTTGAACTCACTCTCCATGTTTCAAGTTTTACAGATGGGGCTGTGACATGGAAAGGACCTTACAATGTTATTGAGTTAGCCTCAAAATTTGATATTTCATTTGCAAATGAATTAAGAAAGACTTTAATCAAGGATAAGGGTTACAGAAATTATAACAATCAGGCTAATACATACATCTTATTGGGCAAGGTGAGAATCGGTACTGATCTTGATGAGATTAAAGAGGGTATTCTCGAGTACAGGCAAGATTATAATCACGATAACAAACCAAACTCTGACAGTTATGAGCATAAGATTAAAGTTTATGTAGAGGTGTCAAAATCACCAATATATTCCGAAGAGGACAAGAAGGCTGCATTTGAAATTGCCTACAACTTAGTTGAAGAGATGAAAACAGAAGGCATAACCTATTTCCTTAGAGATATAGACTATAAGGATTTAAAAGTTTCTTACATTGAGCTTTGTAATAAATATAATAAAACAGTGAATGTTGAGTTTGATGAGAAAAATAATAGTGATGATACAAATAAAATATCTAACAAAGATTTACATAAGATTTTGATTGGATTGACCAACAAGGCAAAAATCAAAAGATTTTATAAAAAATTAGAAGATTATAAAAATGGAATTGTGATTTCAAATAGAGATTCTTGGGAGCTACTCCTGAACAGAACCTTTAAGTACCTTGGTAATATTGCGCCATTTACAGAAACTCTGACTCGATATACCTTTCCACACACTGATTGGTTTACTTCTAATTCGCCATATTTTTACTTAGGAGTTTCGGTTGCTCTAGGTGATCTTAGGATGAAAAAAGAGATGGAACTACATCTATATAAAAATACTGGACACGGAGGTTTTGTGAATATGATGAAAGCATATGAGCTTATAAATGATAAAGATATGTGTAAAAAACTTTTTCAAAGATATCTTCAATTATGCCACTTCTTAAGTGATTAGCTTTATGACTACACAATAGTTTGAATGTAAGCTACAGTATAAAAATACCAAGTAAAATGGTATAATAAATTTACAACTTAATATAGAGACCTAACCCCTAGCAATAGGATATGGTCGCCAAATCCGTCCAAAGTAAAAAACTCCTAGTCAGAGTCTACTTTGGACGGTCATACCTGGAAACGGGTATGGGTATATTTCACGGGATATGCCGGAACTGGCTAGGAGCTTTTTGCTACCTAGCAAGATCCTTCATAATAAAACCGTCCAAAGTTTATGAAAACAATATACAATTGGCTTCTTATAATATTTTTCGCATTTTTAATATTTGGTTTAGATAAAACTAATATAGCAGTTTTTATTCTTATGCTTCTGTGGCTTGGCACTAATCACACAATTGAAAGACATAAGAAATTTATCCATGTCTTTCAAATCTTAAATGATCTTAGATTTTTTGTTCTTTCAGAAAAAATAGGCCTATCAAAAGACGAAGGTTTAGAAAGAATTAACAAATTAGAAATAGAGCGTTTGAGTGAAAAAGAGAGGGAGGAGCTCTATAAAGACATGAATGATCTCGGAATGAAATAGTGGATAACTCGGACTACACAAATATTTTTAAGTAAGTTAAAGTGTGTAAGTCTTGGGAAGAAGGTCGATCTTCTAAGACTTCATACATTCTTACGTATCTCCAAAAATCTTGCGCAAACGTGCCATATCCTCCTCTGGTATTTCATATCCACCAACACCTCTTTCTTCCCCATCCATTTTTGCAAACAGTGCTTTCTGGGTTGGGCTCTTCCCCTCAGTTCTATCTAGTATAAGTTTGATTGCGCTAGCTTTACCTTTTGCGGCATCATTTACAATTCTCTCTACTATAATATCCATGATTCTTCTCTCCTCACCGCCGACTATTACTTTCTTTTGCATATGTTCGAGAAGAAGCCTTTTAAAGATACCTGTCTCACTCACAGGTTTTGATATCCTTCCTTTGATGTTTCTTCTGGGATCATGACCTGGTAGAAAAGGTTTAAGAGTTTTAATATTAGACATACCATAAGTATACAATACTTATGGGTTTTTATTTTATAAAATAACATCGATTTTCACAGCAAAATCACAGCAAATACAATTTTTCCACTTGTAAAAGAACGACCTAGAGGGGTCAGGCTAATAGATATAATCCGCTCGAAAACCCTTACACACACGTACGTCACTCGTACTAGACCAGACATCGTAGCAAAAAATTTAAATAAAAATATGAGTGAATCTCAAATTGTGGATAAGAATAAAAGCTGGGCAGATTTAATGTATGATTTTTTAAATAGCCCTCCTACGTCTTCTGTTTTTAGAGTTTATATTTTATCTTTTATACTCTGGAATAAAGGTATTATTCTATACATATTTTTTGGAAGAGCAGACATAGCAGACAAGCTAGTTTATTCTAATTGGAGTAAGTATACAGCTCTTCCAGATTTTATAAAAAATAATACTTATCTTTTTTTAGAAAAAATAAATATTTATGTATCAATATATTTAATTCCAGTTTTTATAAGCGCTATCATCTATTCAATAGTATTTAAGAAATTTAATAGCTTCGATGAAAAATCTTTATACGATTTTTTATATGCGAAACATAAAGACGCTGAGATAGCACGGAATAAAAAAGAGGTTGAGGTTATAAAATCTGAAAACGCCATCTTAAGTGAAGAGGTTAAGAAAAAAACAGCAGAAATAAATAGGTCTCAATTAGAGAAGATTATAAAAGAAACAGATCCCACGATACAATGGATACGTGATTATCAAAAGTTTAAAGTGCTTAATTTTTCATATAAGTTTGATAAAATTATAGAATCCTACTATGAAAAAAATGCTAAAGTAAAAGAAAAAAATAATTTTAGTGGCGAAGTACAATTCGAAATTCCAAAAGACATATTAGCCTATTGCCATAGTAATGGGATTATAGAAATAGATCAAAAAGAAGACAAAATATCAGTGACGAATAAAGGTAAGTATTTTATCAAAAAATTTTTAGAAGATCCTGTATATGGCCTTCAAAAACTAAATACAATTAATATCAATGACTATGAATAAAATTTATTTATAGGAGAAAAATATAAGCTAACAAATTTTAAATGACATTATCTTTAGAAAAATATACAAGTACAGATTACAAAAGCTCTTCACAAAAAGCTAGAGTGATGACTGAGCCTTGGTATCTAGAAAACGGATACTGTGTTAGCTGTCTAAATAATTTAACTCAATTTGAAAACAATTCACCTGTCGCAGATTTTTACTGTTCAAATTGTAAAGAAGAATTTGAACTCAAATCAAAGAAAGGAATGGTATCAAAAAAAATTGTGGACGGTGCATACAGTACAATGATAAATAGAGTTAATTCTAACAATAACCCCAATCTCATTTTTCTAAATTATAATGCAAATTTTATAGTAAGAGATGTGATAGCAATACCCAAATACTTTTTTACTGAAAATATTATAGAAAAAAGAAAACCACTTTCAAATACGGCTAAAAGGGCTGGTTGGATTGGTTGCAATATACTTTATTCTGAAATACCTGATATTGGAAAAATCTTTTTAATTAAAAATGGAGAAATCGTAGATAAAAAGATTATAAAAGAAAACTGGAATAAGACTAAAAATTTTAAAATAGATAATTTAGAAAAACGTGGATGGGCTTTTGAAGTTTTAAAAATCGTAGACAAGTGTAAAAACTATTTTACACTTCAAGATATTTACAAGCACAAAGCAAGACTTGAGGAAATATTTACTAAAAACAAACACATAAAGGATAAACTTAGGCAGCAATTACAATTACTGAGAGATAAAAATTATATAGAATTTTTAGGAAATGGTAAATATAAAAAATTATAATATGGAGCAGAAAACGCAATTTGAAATGGAAAGGCCTACGTTTGCGTGATATAATTAAACAATGAAAAAAATTATTAAAGTAATTTCGTTTTTTATTGTTATCTGTTTATCACAAGCCACCTTTGCCTACCCTGGTGAGACACCTTTTGAAATATCTGAGGTAAAGCTAGAAACTCTTGAGCAAAACTTTACAAAAAGTACTAGTACAAAAGTGGTGATACTCACCTATCATCAAGTGCGAGATTTTAATAAAAAAGATAATATTTTTGCAAAAGAATTTATCACGCCTATAAATATTTTTGAAACCCAGATGAAGTATCTAAAAGAAAATGATTATAGTATTATAAGTTTTGATGATCTAGTAAATAATTTAAATAAAAATACGCCACTTCCCGAAAATCCAGTCATTATCACTTTTGATGATGGCTATAGAAATCAGTACACAAATGCCTACCCTATACTTAAAAAATATAATTTGCGAGCAAACTTTTTTATTTATACTAAAGCCATAAATAAAAACTACCCCATAGCCATGAGCTGGAAAGATATAATAGATATGGATAAAAATAATATGACCATAGGAGCGCATACCGTCTCTCATCCAAAACTAAATAAAATAACAGACACAAAAATACTAGAAAGAGAAATAGCTGGAAGTAAAAAAATACTAGAAGACAAAATAGGCAAGCCTGTAAATATTTTTTCATACCCTTATGGCCTCACAAATGCTACCGTCACGAAAATAGTAGAAGAGGCTGGCTACATAGCGGCAGTGTCGGATAGCTATGGTAACTATCATACGCAAAAAGATATCTTTAAATTAAATAGGTACAACATAAATAGTAATATGGGATTATTTTACGAGCTTTTTCCAGCTAAAAAATCTACTTTAAAATAATTTTAGCCAGCTCATTTTTTAATGCATTACCTTGACTTATTTATTGTTTTCGTATAATATTATAGATACAAATGCCTCCGGGCTTTCGAGAGAGAAATCTCTCGGGTAATAACAATAATTACAGCAAATTTTTAATTGCTGTTTTTATTTTTTCAAAATCTTCTTTACTTGCTACATCTATTTTTTCTCCAAGTCTTTTTGTATCGTATAAGCGCAGCTGAGAAATTATCACAGACTGCACACCTTCTTTAGTTTTAACTTTTACATAATACTTATTATTATCTTTTATTTTAGTAGACAAAGCACATCCCCAAAATATATTATTATTAAATTTTTTAATTACAATGATCGGTCTTTCAAATAACTCACCCTTACCATCTTCCTCATCGCCAATATTTAGTCCAAGTGTAGACCACCAAATATCACGCTCTTTGCAAAATACATTTCTAATTTTATCGTCTTGTGATTTTTTGACCTCGCTCCATGCATTAAAATCTTTCATATCTACATTTTATCATATTGTGGCTTAGTTATATAGTTTAATTTTAGCCAGCTCATTTTTTAATGCCTTGTACTCTGGCATTTGCTGTGCTACCAAGTCCCAAAAAGCTTGCGCGTGATTCATCTCCTTCAGATGGCATAGCTCATGCACTATAATATAGTCAGCTAGATGCGGCGCTAGCTTTATTATTTTGTAGCTAAAGTTGAGATTGCCTTTAGAAGAGCAGCTGCCCCAGCGCGTCTTTACATTTTTAATAGATACCCTGCCCCATTTTAAATTGTAAAATTGATTAAAATACTCTAGCCTCTCCAGGACTAGCACTCTCGCCATTTCCTTATGCTCTATATAGTCTTTTTGGCTTTTTATACTATTTTTCTTTCGTGTCCGCTTCCTAACACTAGTCACCCTTTTGCGCACTTTAAAATAAAACTTTAGCATATACTATATTATACCGATAATAAAATATTTAAACCCTTCCTCCTTAAATAATTCTAAAATATTTTTGTTTTGGTAAAACACTTTTATAGCCGAGCCACTTTCTGGTTTAAGGTCTAGTAAAAACTTTTTATTCTCTTGTGTATTTTTTGCATTTTCCAAATACTCCAATGATAAATCTTTTTCTAAAATTATTTTAATATTATTTATATCTATTTTATATATTGCTTTATCTTTTGCTAAAAAATAAAAATTATTATCTACAAAGAATAACTTTTCGGCTGGTATATCGGTACGAAAGCTCTCTAGTTTATTTTTATATATATTATAAATATAAATAAAGTTTATATAATTCTTTTTAACAGGATCATCTATAAATGAATCTGAAAATACCAAATACTCGGGGCCAGACTGTGAAAGTATGCCGAGGCATCTGTCTGGACTCCAAAAGTCATTAATATGTAGCTTTTTTAGACCATTTCTATATTTTATATTTTTAGCTTCGCTTTCGTCTAGTGTCAGATATATTTTTTTGCTATCGCCTTTTGCATCCTCAAAGCCGTACTCATACAGAGATATTTTGCCGTCCTTTTTTTGTTCAAATAGAGCAAGTCTCTCTAAGCCTTTTGCATTTGCTATCTTTAAATATTCGCCTGCTATCTTTGTGCCAAGTATTCCCCCTTCTACTGTATCGACTACAAAATGCACTCCAGAATCTACCCTACCTGTACGCGATCTCTCTGCATAATACTCCCACACACTAGCGCGCTCTGGTATAAAATATTTCATCACAGTCGCAGCAGTAGCACCTACCGTAGAGTGGCCCGATGGATAGCTAGGGAAGTTTGGATTTGGTAAAAGCAAATCTTTTTCTAGCTCAGGCAAGACCATACTAGGCCGCGCAGTCCAGTATTTAAATTTATACTTCCAAGTCTCCAAAAAGCTATCAGCCATAGACTGTGTCAAAGCCATTTGCATTTTAGCATACTCTTTTTCAGATACTTTTCTATTTAAGGTTTTTACTTCTTTATTTAAAAAGTCAGTCCAAAGACCTACGTACTCTTGCGTACCTTGGCGCGCATTGTAGTACTCTGCATCTATTTTATCCTGGGCACTCGCCTTTTGCATTTGCATTTGCACTTCTTTTGCATCTATTTTAGCCTGCTCTACTGATGGTGGTGGCGGTAGTTTATAATACTTATCAAAATCAGGACTCGATGGCTCTGCAAATCTTTTCCAATTACCCGCATTTGGCATTAGTGGCTCTTCCTTACTTTCCCAGGTGGCGCTGGGTACATCTTTTATATTTGGCTTTGTATAGCTTTTATTAAAAAATTCTTTATCACTTCTATGCCAATCTAGCCATTTATTATAAATTTTCAAGTCACAATTTTTTTTATTTTCAGTCAGCACATATTTTTCATCATAAAGATTAAAAGTAATATTGTCAGACAAATATTTAGCGCATTCTTTGCTAGCTCCAGCATCTAAACTCTCGCTATACACACTCGCAGAGACAGCATACAGTCGCGACATTTCCCCTTTGTTAAAAACTTTAGTCTTTACATATTCTTGAGTAGTTTTTATAGCTTCATAGGCGCCGTAGTTTACGCTTTTATTTGGCTCATAAAAATACTTATCAAAAATAAAAAAGAAAATAGAAAATACTACTAAATATACTGCAACTCTCACAAGTATTCTATAAAAGATTTTCATAGCCATATTATATCATACCGAACTCTAGTATCTATTTACCCAGACGCCTTTTGCGACTTGAGTATTCCTCTACCGCCAAACTCAGCTGAGCTCTATTAAAATCTGGAAAATGCTTGTCTGTAAAGTAAAGCTCGGCATAGGTAGACTGCCAAGGCAATATGCCCGAGAGCCTCTTTTCGCCACTAGTACGTATTATCAGATCTGGGTCTGGCACATCTTTAGTGTCGAGCAATTTGCCAAAGTTTTCTTCGTTCATTTTTCCTATTTGCTCTATATTTTTTATTTTTTGTATGGCTCTTATTATTTCATCACGACCTCCATAATCTAGGGCTAGATTTATATTTTTTGGACCATAGTTTTCTGTGTCTGTCTCTAGTTTTTTAAGAGCGTCTAATACCTCCTGCGAAAGCTCTGTCTTTCTGCCTAGATGCCTAAATTTTATTTTATTCTTTTCACATTCATAGGCCATTTCTTTTATTGAATTTAAAAATATTTTCATCAAGCTATCCACTTCTTTTTGCTGCCTACTCCAGTTTTCGGTAGAAAATCCCCAAATGGTCAAATGCTCCGTTTCGGTATTTACTAAAAAGTTTACAAATTCTTTTATTTTTTTGGCACCTTCTCTATGCCCAAATACCTCTGGCAGTTTTTTTTCTTTGGCCCAGCGCCTACTGCCGTCTGGTATTATGACTATGTGTTTTGGTATTTGTTTTATATTTACGATTTCTTTACCTAGATTTGTAAAGGCATTTATTTGATCTTCTAGTATATTTTTTCCATTTCTTTTTACTTTAAAATCTATAAACTTTTCCCCTATCTCTGACCACTCTCCTTTTATACTTTTTACTTTGGCTAGTAGTGGACCAGTATGGCAATAAGAAAAAAGCGCCAATAAATCATCTGGCTCTCCTTGAGCTATTATTTTTACATCACCGCCTTGCGTGTTTTCGGCAAACCCGCAAATATTATTTGCTTCAGCAAAACTTTTTACAGACTGACGAAACATTACCCCCTGCACCCTACCACTTATTACTATATTTATTTGCTGTCCCATTTATTTTAATACATTGTAAACTTGCAAAAAATTACACTTTAAATTCTATCACATCACCATCTATGACTATATAGTCGCGGCCTTCAGTGCGTAGCTTTCCATTCTCTCTTGCGCGGCCGTATGATCCAGCCTCTAGTAGGTCAGAGTAAAACACCACATCGGCTTTTATAAATTTGTCCCTAAAGTCTGTATGTATAGCCATACCAGCCACAGGTGCGGTGCTACCTTTTGCTATGGTCCAGGCGCGGCTTTCGTCCACGCCTGTAGTAAAATAAGTTTCAAGACCGAGCAAGTTATAAGCAGATTTTATAAGGCTATTTACTCCGTCATCAGACACACCTCCAGATATCTCCTGCCTAAACATCTCTTTCTCCTCGCCTTCAAAATCTTTCAAATCATCTTCCACCTTGGCATCTATTATTACATAGCTGGCTTTTGTTTTGGCTATGTAAGCTGCTAGCTCCGTAAATCTTTCGTCAGTCTCTTCTATGTTTTTGCCACCTGACTTTTTATTTAAAATATATAGTATCGGCTTAATTGTAAGTAGGCTTAGTCTTTTAAGTATTTCAAACTCCTCTGCGGTCCAAGCTTCACTTGTAAGCAAGAGAGAATTATTTACTATTACAAGTGCCTTTTCGAGTACTTCTTTTTCTTTTATAGCCTCTGGTATATTTTTTCTTATATCTTTTGCTAGATTGTCTATGCGCTTTTCGATGGTAGAAAGATCCGCGAGAGCCAGCTCTGTGTTTATAATCTCTACATCGCGCAGCGGATATACCGAACCCTCCACATGTGTGATATCTCCCGACTCAAAAAGTCGCACCACCTCGCCGATAGCATCTACCTCGCGTATATGTGAAAGAAAGGCATTTCCCATACCCTCTCCATTGCTCGCACCCTTTACAAGGCCCGCGATATCCACAAACTCTATCACAGCCGGTACAGTCTTTACCGAGGCCGATAGCACTGAGAGCTTTGTCAGCCTCTCGTCTGGTACAGCCACTATCCCCACAGATGGATCGATAGTACAAAAAGGATAATTTTCTGCTGGCACACTCTTTTTGGTCAGTGCATTAAAAAGAGTACTTTTGCCTACGTTTGGCAGTCCCACTATTCCTATTGCTAATTTCATATAAAAAGTATTATAGCACGAAACTATATTTTATTATTTATTTTACTTTTAATTATTCAGTTAATTATTGTTAATTATTATTTTCAACATTTCATCTATTGTAGATATACCCTTTTGATAGTCATTAGCATTTGCATAATTTAAAAACACAGCGAAAAAAACTTTTTTACCATTATTTTCATAAACTCCAGCTATGGTATTGTAGCCATACAGATAGCCGTTTTTGGCATATATTTTGCCATCATATTTATAATCTTTTAAAATATTTCTCATCGCCGTATTTTCTTTACCTGGACTATCAAATACATTTGCTATTTCAAAGTTTTTTGCTTTAGCATTTTTATTTATATTTTCGAGTACCTTTATAGTCAGATCACAGGTGGTGTAGTTGCCCAGTAGGCCAGAGCCATTTCTAAAAAACATTTGCTGCGCATTTACGTCATATTTTTTACGCAGATTATTCATCATCATATTTGGGCCACCCACTTTATTTAAAAGATTGACCGCGATACTATTATTTGAATATTCATTCATCTCTTTTATTATTTCCAAAAGTTTTGGAGATTTATAGACCGTAAAATTTTTGCCGATTAAAGTTTTGTATACTTTCACTATTTTTACTTTTTTATCAAAATAATCTTCTTTACTTTCTTTGTTTTTATCTATAAATTTTTGTAAATTATTTTCTAATGATTTTTTATCAAAAGAAAAATCATAGATAAAATTTTTGTCATAAACTATTTTATTTATTTTTAGTTTTGGGTTTTTAAGCTTTTCTTTCAAAAGAAAATCCAATAATTCTTTTTCTGAAAAAGTAGGATCGCCTTCACTTTTTATATACAAAACGTTTTTTATAATTCTTAATTTAGTTTCAAACACTATATTTTTATCCAGCTTTTCTAGCACAAAATTGGTCGTATATATTTTTGCTACTGAGGCTGGCACTATTTGTTTTGCGCCATTTTGGGCAAATTCAAAATCTGGCCCCTTAACACAAAAGGTTTGCTCTTTTGGATCCAAAAAAGTCTGGCTTACTATTTTGTCTGTCAAATGTTTTTGAAAATTAGAAATATCCAGTGCCCTAGCACTTTGTATAAAAAACAAAGCAAAAATAAAAGTAAAAAGTTTTAAGCTCTTCATTATATACAATATAGCAAAAAAAGTATTTTTATGATAGAATGTACAAATGTCAAATCCTGTAAAAAATGTGAGCAAAAGAGCTCCTATAGTAGCTATAGTTGGCCATGTAGACCATGGCAAGTCTAGTCTTTTGGACTATATACGCAAAAGTAATGTAGTAGACGGCGAGGCTGGTGGTATCACTCAGCATATTTCGGCGTACGAGGTAAACTGGAAAACGAGTGACGGCAAAGAGTCTCCTATCACCTTTTTAGATACGCCTGGCCACGCCGCTTTTTCATCTATGCGCGAGCGTGGAGTAGATATTGCCGATATCGCTATCTTAGTAGTCTCAGCCGAAGACGGCGCCAAGCCACAAACAAAAGAAAGCTGGAAAGCTATAGAAAAATCAGGACTACCTTGTATAGTAGCCATAAATAAAATAGACAAGCCGAGTGCAAATCTAGACATGGTAAAAAACTCTCTATCTGATATTGGTATATTTGTCGAGGGCTGGGGAGGAACAGTGCCTTTTGTCGGTATCTCAGCAAAGATGGGCACAAATATAGACGAGCTGCTAGACCTCATAGTGATACAAAGTGAAATAATAGATCTGTCATTTGATGCAAATGAAGAAGGCTCAGGTGTCATCTTAGAGTCATTTGTAGATAGCAAAAGAGGTATCTCGGCGACCTTGATAGTAAAAAAAGGAAAGGTGCACGCGGGCTCTACCATACAAGTAGAAGACGCGACCTCGCCTACACGTATAATGGAAAACTTTTTAGGCAAAACTATAAAAGAGGCAAGTGCTGGGGAGCCTATAAAAATAACTGGCTTTAATAAAGTCCCAGAAACAGGAAAGACCTTCACTGCACATGACAAAAAACGAGATGCCGAAGATGCTGCAAGTATTTTTGCGCAAGCTATCAAAAATGGAAATATTTTTTCTGACGATTTTAATTTTACTGAGGACTTTGCTCTGCCTATAATAATAAAAGCTGACACCTACGGTAGTCTCGAGGCTATAGAAAAAGAAATACTGGCTATCAAAATAGATGGAGTGCGATTTAAAATAATACAAAAAGATGTAGGCCTAGTGATGGAAAAGGATGTGAGTATGGCGAGCATAGACAAGACTTGCGCCCTCATATCTTTTCATACTGGTATAGATAAAAAGGCTATCGAGACTGCTGACAGACTAAAAGTAAAAATAAATAGCTTTGACATCATTTACAAAATGAGCGAATGGCTGAGTGTCTACGCAGAAGCTGCCCGTCCAAAGACCGAGATAGAAGAAGTGGCTGGATCTTTGAAGATCATACGCGTATTTAATAGAAGCAAAACTTCACAAGTAGTCGGAGGAAAGGTATTTGAAGGATATCTCAAAAATCATGGCACCATACGCATTATGCGCAAAGAAACCATAATAGGTAAAGGTAAAATAATAGAGCTACAATCTTTCAAACAAGAAGTAGACGAAGTAAAAGAAGGCAATGACTGCGGTCTCATGATCGACTCAAAGTATGACATAGCCGAGGGCGACACTTTGCAGCTAATAATCAAAAAAATAGTATAAATATATGGGAGAATATCGCAAAGAACATTTATTTGAACTTATCAAAAACCTCAGTGGTAAGTTTCTCTCTTCGGAGTCAAATCTAACCTCTATGGTGACTGTGACGAGAGTAGAAATATCCCCCGACGAAAAAGCTGCGACCATCTACATATCGGTATTTCCAGAGGCTCGCGAGATAGAGGCGCTGCATTTTGCTATACGCAAGCGTGCAGACCTGAGATACTATCTCCTCAAAAATATCCGCACAGGGCGCCTACCATTCCTAGATATAGCCATAGACAAAGGTGAAAAGCTACGCAATAAAATAGATGAGGTAATACATGATGACAAAGAAGAAAAGTAAAATAAAAATAATACTCTTTGCTTTTATTTTAGCTTTATTTTCTTTTGCTCTATTAAATACATTTAACAAAAGTGACAAAGTACAAAATAGCATAGCTGAAAATAAAATAAATAATATACTAAAAATAAATAATAATATATTTGAAGTAGAAATAGCTGACACAGATAAAAAAAGAGAAAAGGGCCTGAGTGATAGAGCGAGTTTAGCTACAAATAGCGCTATGCTTTTTATTTTTGATACTTCAGCCACGCAGGGCTTTTGGATGAAGGACATGGCTTTCGATATAGATATCATTTGGATAGACGCTTCTAAAAAAATAATAGACATAGAGCGAAATGTGAGTAAGAATAGCTACAATGAAATAAACCCAAAACTCTCAAAAACTCTTTTCTCCCCCGCTCCTATAAAATATGTACTAGAAATAAATGCGGGACTGTCTGAAAAGCTAAATATAAAAGTGGGTGATGCAGTAGAGTTTTAAGATAGTTTTAAATACTGGTATTTGTTTTTATATAAGGGTAAATCAATTGATAATTTTTATAGTTAATTTCATTTATTTGTTTTATAGCCTCAGGCAAATCCTGTATTTCTTCAATTATTACCTTGGCTTCATTTTTTATATCTTCTTTACACCATTTGAAAGAAACACCATTGCCAGTACTTCTAAAAAGCTGTATATCATTTCTACTATCTCCCACATGCATACACTCATGAAAAAATACTCCTTTTTCTTTTGCAAAAATAGAAAGTAAATTTGGTTTTCCACTTAAAGTTTCATCACCTAGATCTATAAAACCTGTAAATTCTGCATTTTCATTAAAGTCTACATGGTTGGTAGAAAAAACGAAATCTAAATTAAGATCATGCATACTTTTTTCTGCGGCTACACTGGGTGCACCAGTAGTTATACCTATTATTATTCCAGGATTTTCAAGGCGTATTTGCTTTATAGTATTTATTATATCTTTTTTATATATGGGGTTGTAGGCATCCATTATAGATTGTTTTGTTATATGCTCCTTATTTTCTTTCCAAATGTCAGCAAGTTTGTCCAGCCATTCTTTATAGCTTATCTTTTGACTCATAAAATCATAATACATTTTTTTATCGTCCTCTTCACTTATGCCAAAATGAGTATTTAAAATTTCCCAAGAATTTGATTCTGTGATTGTTTTATCTAGGTCTAGGCTAAGTAATTTAATCATATTTATTTAAACATATTATAACATATTTTAAATTTTCCTAAAAATAACTTTTGTGTTATAATGTCCTTGTAATTTAAACAATTACAAAACACCTGCCCAGGTGGCGAAATTGGTAGACGCACTAGTCTTAGGAACTAGTATCGCAAGATGTGAAGGTTCAAGTCCTTTCCTGGGCACAAAGTAAATAATTTAAAGTAGTTTTGTTGATCTCCCGCTTTGAGATAAGTGCGTGACACTGCTTCTGATTTCTATTTATAATATCAAATAAATGGCAGTACATTATCTATGAAATAATCTTTTTTACTGATTAGCTCTTCTGGTGAAGGCTGGTTGTTTAAGTCGTGGTGATTTTCCTGATAATCCTTTTCTTTTATCTCATCTTTCATTTGAGATTTACAATTTGGATTATTAAAGTATCTCATTGGCATTCTCCTCTCTTCAACACTCAGTAGGGATCCATATTTTGCCTTTACTATATATTCAATAATTTTTCTTATATTATCATAGTCTGATTCTATAGATTCAATTTTTGCTCTATTTAATGTATTTAAATATTTTTCAATACCTTCAAGAAAATCATTGTCTATTTCAATATCCAGATTAGTAATTTTTGTTTTATTTTTTGAAAGGCAGTTTATAAGTCTTAAAGACTTTACTTCTTTCGAGCTGTCTGATTCATTCGATTTAAAGATTGAAAGATACCTCTTAATAAAAGTGCGACTGTGCGACAAAACAATCAACTGTTTACAAGCTAGTTTATTTAAAATATTTATCATAGTGTCTTTCCTTTCCTCGTCTAAGCTTGTAAATGGATCATCTAAGATGACTATCCTACTGGTTAATAAATTGTCTTTTTTAAGCTTTGCAATAAAAAAAGCAAAAGCAAAGATTCTTTTATCGGAATCACTTAATGTACTTTTAAACTGAGGTTTACATTCTTCATCTAAGATGTTTATGACGTGGCTATCGTCAAAAATAAAAGCATAGTCGCAAAAAAATGACTCTTTCAATGTCCTGTTTGACAAAGACTTAAGTTCTGTAAGTTTAAAATTTGCATAAGAGCTACTCAGTATCAGATTAATCTCGTATAAATAGTCTTTGAACAAACCATTAAGACCTACTTTGAGTTCTTCGTTTAATTTGTCTATGAGTACTTTTTTTATCAGCAATTTTTTTTCAATATTTGCATATTCTCTAAATCTATTATTTACATCAACAGTAAAGCGTTCTTTGTTTAATTTTAGTAAAAGTTCTTCATTCTCTAATATGCCTATTTCCATAGATTCAATTTTTTGAGAATTTAATTCAACATAGATTGCTTGTATTGCTGACTTAAAGTTATTATACTCAGGCACTTCTTTAATTTTTATATCAAGGGATAAATCTTTTTGCTTTTGATCAAGTTTTTTAATAATAACATCAAAGGAACCAGCTAAGTCCTTTGCATTAGAAAAATTTAAAAATTCCAATCCTTCCGCTTTAAATTGCGCAATCTCTTTCTCTATATCAATCGACTTAAAAGATTTTATAGATGATTCAATTGACATTTGTGTCATCTTATAAGCTTCACCAAAAAATATTTTCATATTAGACATTAATTCAGAAACATTTTCTAACCCCTGGCCACAAAAAGGACATAAATTTTTATTATTAGATATTCTATTTACACCCATTGCTAGAAAACTAAAATCTTTATCTTCAATGTTCCAGCAATTCTCAATATGTTTTTTAATTATTTTTTCTAAATTGTTGTCAATATCTTCTTCAATTTTTATTTCAAAATCTAAAAAATTAAAAGATAGCTTTGTCGAAACTTTAAGCTGATTAATCTTTTTATGATTATTGTACTGATTACGTTTATTGAGATTGTTTTTGATCTTTATATCAACGTCTAAAATCTCATCTGAATCTTTAAATTTAATAAATTCATTAAAATTTTTTCCCAATGAGTTTCTAATTTGCTCTTTATCAAAAATTAATTGTGCATATTGAATTTCTTCTAAATTTATATTTTTCTGTAATCCTAAATTTGTTTCATCTATCAGTATTTTATGCAGCTGGGCTTTATGCCCTTGCTCTATCTTATCTCCAATAAAAATATTTCTATTTATAAACTCATTGTCAAAAATTTCTATATTTTTATATGACCACGAGGAATTATATATGAATCTTGTACCATCATCACAAACAATTTCGCATTCTTGCTTTTCCTCTGCTGAAGTTCCAAATGTTTTTCTACTTGAAACTATAGATACATCATTTTCTCTTAAGGATCTGAGAATTGCTACTAGCGTAGTTTTACCTATTTTGTTAGCGCCAAAAATTAGAGTGTTTATACCAAAAAAGTCTTCCTCATTAACTGACGGTATATCATATTTACCAATATTTTTAATTTTTATAATCTTTTTAATCATAACATTTATTTTCTTTGTTAATTTTCACCTCTACCTTCCTCTCTATGCTCTTAATACTTTCTAAATAGGCCTCTTCCACTGGCGAGAGTGTTTTTACTTGATACTTTCTATATTCGCTCTCTGCTTTTACCAAAGCCTCCTCATGACTTACTGTTCCAGAGTCTTTTAATATCCCCTTACCATAATTCGCAGCAAATTTATCTAGCTCCACTACCCAGTCTTTCATGTGCATTTTCGTTTCTTGTTTGGCTTTTATTTCGGCGAGGTCAAAAAAGGCGGAGACCATTCTATTTAATATAAAAATTTCATCTTCATTCAAATAATTTTTAGCTATGCGGACTTCAGACAATACAGGCTGTGTGCCCTTAAAAGTAGTGAGTCCCATAAAATCTTTTTGTGCATCAGCTCGAGAGTGCACAGTCTCGGCTGCTGTATGTTTATTTGCAGCATAATGCAATTTATTTTGTACTGTTTTAAAAAAAAGTACTGACTCGTCACTTTTTGCATCATAGTCTATGCTTGTCGCATACAGATCTAGCACTTGGCGATAAAGTACTTTTTCACTACTACGAATATCGCGTATGCGATCTAAAAGCTCTTTCCAATAATTGCCACCACCTATACCCTTTAATCTATCATCATCCATGGTAAAGCCTTTTTTGATGTATTCGCTCAGCCTTGTGGTCGCCCAAATACGAAACTGTGTGGCTAGAACAGAATTTACTCTATAACCCGTAGCAATAATAACGTCTAAATTATAAAACGAAACCTCACGAGAAACCTCTCTTGTACCCTCATTTTGAACTATCCGGATTTTCCGGATAGTTGAAATTTCCTGTAATTCCTTAGTTTCAAAAATATTTTGTATATGCTCACTTACTGTGCGAACGTCAACCCCAAAGAGCTCTGCTATCATTTTTTGAGATAGCCATGCACTCTCGCCATCAAAACGGACATCAAGTTTTACATCACCATTTTTGTCATTATAAATTATAATCTCTGAATTTGATTGCATATACTTTATATAATTATACCACATAACAAGCTAACAGTATTTACCAACAAAACAAAATCTGCTAGACTATTTATATAAAATTAGATTAGATAAATAAAAAAGCAAAACATGGCAAAAAGAAAAAAACATTTTAAAGGAATGAGTTTTATACGAGATCATTATTTCCTCCGCAATATCACAATTATCTTTTCAGCTATATTCATTTGGCGAGGTGTGTGGAATCTACTCGACCATTATCTGCTACCCATGAATCCAGACCTCAGTAATATAATTTCTATACTTATAGGGATAATATTACTACTGATTTTTGATAAAGAATTGGAATCTGCCAAATAAACTTTATTTTGTTGCGTCAGCGCAGCCATTATAGGTAGTATCACCAAAAACTATTTTTACTGTATTGTTTGATACAGTGCCGCTTGCATTTGTACATTTTTTATTTGTGATTTGTATTTTTGCGGGTACTGCTGCGTCCCCTCCCACCATTAAATTCCCTTCATACTCAGTGAGTGCCGGGCTTGATGATTTTAAATTTAAATATCCATCCACCGCGCCGTCATTTTGAAAAGCAAGCTCTGTCGGATAATTGTTATTTGCTTCGTCTTTGTTTATATTGAAAGCAAATCCCGGCTCAAAGCCAGTACCTTTCCAGATATTTTTGCCTACTGTTTTTATATCTGTTGGCACATAGCCTTCGGGCATTCTCATGGTAGAGTTATTCATACCATCCATTTCGCCCATATCACCTTTGTGCTTTTTATCAGCCAGCTCTGCCCCAAAGTAGCCTAATACAGCTCCAAAGACAAACAAAGCTGCAAATAGTACTGTTAATTTTATTGTTTTATTTTTCATGTTTATAGTATATCAATAAATTAAAAAGTATAATAGATACAAATTTGGTTTTTTGTGTTATAATGCTTTTAAATAAATATGTCAATAATAGTAAACAAAGGTCACAAAGCACTGTCGTCTGTATCTTATGAAGTGGCTATTTCGGACATATCTTCTCCTACCATAAAAGAAATATTAAAAAATATGAAAATAGCACTAGGTGAGCAAGATGACGGCGTGGCTATAGCTGCGCCGCAAATAGGGCAAAATTTATGTATTTTTATGCTCTCGCCTCTCGCCTATGAAGACAATTACACAGATCAGGACTTAGTATTTATAAATCCCAAAATCACAAAATACTCGAAAGAAAAAAAATATATGATGGAGGGATGTCTGTCTGTACGCTGGCTATATGGTGAGGTAGCTCGTAGTAAAAAAGTAAATATAGAGTACTACGATATAAAAGGAAACAAAAAAAACAGAGGTGCGACTGGGCTTTTGTCACAAGTCTTTCAACATGAAATAGATCATCTAGCAGGTATACTTTTTGATAGTAAGGCAAAGAATCTAGAGAATATACCTCCCGAAAAACTTAAAGAGATGCAAAAATAGTGTATACTAGTTTTTAATGAATAAAATACTTTTAATGTTTGGAGTTGAATTTGCGCCGACTGTCATATTTTTCTTATCTTACTTTATTTACAAAAACTTTTTCTTTTCTGTACTTTTGCTTATTGTTTTTAGTATTATTTCTATTTCTATTATTTGGCTTTGGCAAAAGAGACTTAGTTATTTAGATCTTTATATACTTGCTATCACTCTTGTTTTTGATGGTGGTGGTTATGTTTTTAGCTCTGTGACGATGGTGACTTTGCGCGACACTTTGTATTATGGAGTATTTGCTGCCCTGCTTTTGGGTGGTTTATACTTTAAAAAGCTAGTGCTCAAAAAAGCATTGTACGCCTACTGCGATCTGACCGACAGAGGCTGGTATCTGGCTACGCTACGTACTGGTATATTCTTTTTTATACTGGCTGGTGCAAATGAATTTGTGAGAAATACTTTTAATTCCAATATTTGGGTTTTTTATGCTGCTTCTAGTTATGTTTTTATACTTATATTTGTATTGGCCTCGCTACCACAAATGCGCCGACATAGCCCAAATCACGCCAAAACCTTTTCTTTTATATTGAAGTAAAATGCCGTTGCCTTTTTATAGAATATTGTGTATAATGTTTTTATCCTTCCCTTCGTAGTTCAATGGATAGAACAGGAGACTTCTAAGCTCTTGATGGCGGTTCGATTCCTCCCGAGGGGACAAAATATGTTTTCAATAAAAATCTGTTATACTTTTTAGTATATGTTTTTAGACAAATTAAAAGATTTAAATTTAGATTTTAGTACAGATCAAAAAATACTCGCCGAGCATAGCTCCGATGCTAGCATGTTTAAAGTTTTCCCTGCTGTAGTGATTTTCCCTAAAAACAAAGAAGAGGTGCAAAAAATAGTAAACTTTGTAAATAAAGAAAATGCTGCAAATACAAATCCTAATGAGAAAATAAATATAGTATCACGCGCATCTGGCACCTGTATGTCTGGTGGACCACTCGGCAGCTCCATCATACTTTCTTTTAAAAAGTATATGAATAAAATTTTGGAGACAAATACAGACTTTGCAGTTTGTGAGCCTGGTGTGATGTATAGTGCGCTAGAGATAGAAACACTAAAGCACGGAGTGATATTTCCCTCCTACCCAGCATCACGCGAGCTGGCAGCTATGGGCGGCATAGTTGCAAATAACGCCTCTGGCGAAAAAGCCCTCACCTACGGCTCTACCATAAACTGGATACAGGAAGTAGAAATGGTGCTCTCAGATGGCAGTGTAGAAACATTTTCGGAGATATCAGAAGAGGAAATAAAAACAAAAATATCTAAAGATAATTTTGCTGCGAGCGTATACAAGCAAATATATGAAATAATTAAAAGTGAAAAAGATTTTGCAGAAATAATAAACTCTGAAATAAAAGTTTCCAAAAACTCTACCGGCTATTTTCTTTCTAAAATATATAATAAAGAAAAAAATACTTTTAATATAGCAAAGCTTATATGTGGTTCCCAAGGGACGCTCGGTATAATGACTAAAATGAGAGTGAGAATGGTAAGTCCAAAAACCGAAAAAAGAATGGTGGTAATGTTTTTAAAAGATTTAAAAGATCTAGGTGATATAATAAATCTAACTTTAAAATATAAGCCTGAGACTTTTGAGAGCTATGATGATCATACTTTTAAAATAGCTATAAAATATCTACCAAATCTATTTAAACATCTCTCTTTAAATCTTATAAAGCTTCCTTTTCTTTTCTTGCCAGATATATTTAAAGCTATCACTGGCGGCGTACCAAAGCTAATACTGATGGCTGAGTTTGTAGAAGACACTGACACGCTAGCCCTAGAAAAGGCAAATGCGTTATTAGAAGAGCTCAAAAAAATCAATATAAACTGTAGGCTCACATCTAGTCCAACGGAATCGCAAAAGTACTGGTCTTTCCGCCGCGAAAGCTTCAATCTTTTGCGCTCTAAAATAAAAGGAGCAAAGACAGCACCTTTTATAGATGATATAATCGTACCGGTGGAGAGTCTCGCGGTATACATACCCGCACTCGAAGCCATACTGGATAGATACAAACTAACCTACACCATAGCTGGGCACGTAGGCAATGGAAACTTTCATGTGATACCGCTGATAAATATGGAAAACCCAAATGTAGTAGAAATAATAAAATCTGTACTAGCTGAGGTGGTGCCACTAGTAAAAAGTCTACGTGGCTCTATGAGCGCTGAGCATAATGATGGCCTAGTGCGTAGCTATCTCTTGCCCGAGTTTTATAGCCCAGGTATGATAGATCTCTTTGAAAGAGTGAAAAATGCCTTTGACAAAGAGAATATTTTTAACCCTGGCAAGAAAGTGTATGCAGATGAGCTGGCGGCCTGGAAGCTTGTAAATAGGTCTAATTAGTGCTATAATATTACTTGTGGAGAGATAACCTTTTGTAAAAATAAAAATTTTAGTCTTTAGTTTAAACGCTAAATTAAAATCGTTATATATTATAAAAACCTTTCTGCTTAAACTTTTTAATTATGAAAAAGAATTTATTTGTAGATGAAAAAATAGAAAGTGCTGCGATGGAAAATGTGCTACTTCAAGATACTGCCGTACTAAAATTAGATGACCTTATCGAAGGAAAGGTACTGGCAATAGAAAAATCTGCAGTATATGTAGATGTAGCACCTTTTGGTACTGGTATTATATACGGAGTAGAGTTTTTGCAGGCGCGTGATGTAATCAAAAAAATAAATGTAGGAGATAGTGTAAAAGCTAAGGTGGTGGAAGTAGAAAACAAAAACGGATACATAGAAATATCTTTAAAAGAAGCAAAGCAAGCCATAGTATGGAGCGAGGCCGAGGATGCTATAAGAGAAAAGACTCTGATAAGCCTAACTGTAAAAGAAGCCAATAAAGGCGGTCTAGTGATAGATTGGCAAGGTATACAAGGTTTCCTTCCAGCTTCGCAACTAAATGCAGAAAACTATCCAAAAATAGATGATGGAGATAAAGATAAAATACTTAAAGAGCTCAAAAACCTTATTGGTAAAAATCTAAGTGTGACAATACTATCCGCAAATTCTAAAGAAGGTAAACTTATCTTTACTCAAAAGGAAGCCTCAGGAGAAGCCTCACCTTATACAAATAGTGAATACAAAAAATCTGCGAATACTTCTACAAAGAAATATGAAGTAGGAGAAACTATAGAAGGTACTATCACTGGCGTAGTAGAGTTTGGTGTATTTATGAAGCTCGATGACGGAGCAGAAGGTCTCATACATATAAGTGAGATCTCTTGGTCTCTTATCGAAAATCCAAAATCTATATACAAAATAGGTGAAAGAATAAAAGCTAAAGTAATAGATACCAAAGAAGGCAAAGTATCTCTATCTGTAAAAGCACTAACTCCAAATCCATGGATAGAAGGAGCAAACAGATACAAAAAAGGTGATAAGATATCTGGTGTGGTTATTAGATTTAATAAATACGGTGCACTAGTATCAGTAGAAGAAGGTGTAGCAGGTCTAATGCACATAAGTGAATTTGGCTCTGAGGAGAATATGAAAAAAGCTCTCTCACTCGGTAAAATATGCCACTGTTTTATAAGTGCATTTGATCCAAAGGAAGAAAGAATGACTCTTTCTTTGAAAGAAATAGCTAAATAAAAATTGCAATAAAGTAAAATAGCAAAACAAAAAACTCTGTGATTCACAGAGTTTTTTGTTTTGTATTTTTTGAAATTTTTTTGAAAAAAATTATCTTTTTCTCATCACTTTCTTTACAGCCTTCTTAACAGCTTTTTTAGCCATAACTTTTTTAACTACTTTCTTTGCTGGAGCTTTTTTAGCTACAACCTTCTTAGTAACTTTTTTAGCCATAACTTTTTTTACTGCCTTCTTCACAACTTTCTTAACTGCTTTTTTTACTGCCATAATAATTTAAATTTTTTTGTATGCGTATTGGCTATGCTTTTTTGCGATCGACTTTTTTAATGCATTGCATTAGCCCGAATATAAGTATCATATGAGTGTAAATAATACGCAAGAAAAAATGTGGATAACTCAATTTCTTTTTTGTAGTAGTAATTGCTTTTGCAAATAACTTGTATTTGTGTTTTTACTTATTTATTTTATATTTTAATTGTTTTTAAAAATATTTATTAAATAAATTATAAATAAATTATTTTTTAGGCTTTGTAAGTGGAAACATCTGCGCCTCGCGTATAGTGATACCAGCTAAAGTAGAAAACAGTCTCTCACCAAAGCCATAACCTAGTGCGGGTGGCATACCATGCTCTAGCATCTCTACGAATTCTAAGTCTGGCATCATGGCTTCTTCATCTCCATTTTCCATGAGGCTCGCCTGCACATCAAATGCCTCTTGCTGCTCTATTGGATTATTTTGCTCTGAAAAGCCATTACCTATTTCGCTACCGGCTATGATAGGCTGAAATCTCTCTACAGTCTGTCCACCTGCGCGCCTTTTTGAAAGTGGTGACACTAGTGTCGGATGACCCACAAGGAATGCGGGACCCGAGATTTGCTTGCGGCAATACTTCCATAGAGAGTCCGTCATACGCTCTCTATTGGTGCCTTCATATTTTACTCCCAAGCTTTCTAGCTTATTTTCTATTTCTTTATTTGTCGCTGTATTTATATTTATACCTGTTCTTTTTTCTACCTCTTCTACATATTCTATTTTTACCCATTCATCTGCAAGGTCAAACTCATGTCCAAAAACATTAAACTTTGTAGTACCAAATACTTCGAAGGCTATCTCTCTATAAAGATCTACTATCATATTCATACCGTCATTATAGTCGCCGTAGCTTAAGTAAAACTCGCAATTTGTAAACTCTTGCAAATGCATCGGGCTAGAGCCTTCATTTCTATAGGCTCTACCTATTTCAAATGTCTTTTCAAATCCAGCAGCGAGCAATCTCTTTTGCCATAGCTCGCCCACACATATACGCATGTACACATCCATATCAAAATCATTGTGAAAAGTCTTAAATGGCCTTGCCTCAGCGCCGCCTGTAGTCACCTCTATAGTCGGTGTCTCTACCTCTAAAAAGCCTCTATCGGAAAGAAAACGCCTCGTCACTGACCAAAACTTTGCTTTCTTATAAAACAGCTCACGCTTTTCTGGATTCATAGCAAAGTCCAAATATCTTTTTCTTATAGATTCTTCTTCATTTTCAAGGCCATACCATTGTGAAGGCATAGGCAGCAGCGATTTTGTAAGTAGCTGAAAATCAGAAATCTCTAAAGACTTCTCTCCTCTTTGAGTGATAAATAATTTGCCACTGAAAGCATAAAAATCTCCTATGTCGGCCGTATCTTCAAAAAGCTTAGTCCTTTCCTCGCCCATCACATCCACTTTCATCACACATTGAAATTTATCTTTCTCGTCGGCAAGATCTATAAAAAATATTTTACCTTGTCCACGTTTGTTTATAATGCGGCCACGAAGTAGCACTAACTCATCGCTACTTTCTTTTTCATTTAGCATCTCCTTTGCCTCTTTTGAGCTTATATGTAGCCCTACTAGCGATATAGCTGCCGGAAAAGCATTTATGCCCGCCTCTTTTAAAATATCTATTTTCTTTAGTCGCTCCGCTCTTAGCTCTTGTATTGATGCCATATTTCTAGTTTATTTTTTACTAATATATATACATAATACCTTATTTTCTAAGATTTTAAAAATTCAGCTATTTTAGTAAAAAAAGATTTACTATTACTATTTTTTATACCAGTTGCTAAAAATGCCTTTAAATCATCTCCATACAAATCCCAAAGCTCAGGAGAAATAATAGACTGGCCCGTAAAAGACGCTCTGACAAAAGAATTTTTAACCACATTTATAGGCAACTCACTTTCTTCACTTATTGATTCAATAATAAGATTTAAAAAATACTTTTCTGAATCATAATTTTGTGAGGGTTTTTGTTTTGAAAAACCTTTGGTGTTGCAATATTCTTCAAAAATATCATCAGAAATAATTTCCACTAATCCTTCATTGATATTATCAAAAGAAATATCTTTTGATAATATATTTTTTATGCTCAAACCATATATCACATTATCACTACTTACATAAACTGACTGTATTTGATGCACAATCTCATGTATTATTATTTTTAAGATTTTAAAGCCCTCAGCTTGGGACAATTTTTCTAAAGCCTCTTCATTCAAATTGAAATAAATCGAATCTTTTTTTTCTTTTCTTTTAAAATCCAGAAATGAATAGGATACAGCATTAACATTTTTTTTAATATTTTGAAATAGAATATCTTTTGCCTCAGGTAAAAAAACAGTGTCTGGGTTTACTCCGCAAGATTTTAGAATTTTTGTAAAGATATCATGAAGTAAGTAAAAATCTATATTTTCTAATTCTGCCGTAATTTTTTCTTTTAAACTTATTTGTTCTGGTGTTAGATCTTCATTTTTTACTTCATTTTTTGTATACGGTCCAACACGCTCTAAGACTTTAAAGTCTTTAGGCAGATCTAAAGGTGTATGAAATTTTTTAGTTTTTTTATTTTCAAAAAAATTCATAAGTTTTAAATCAAATTATTATTTACTTTCTCAAAATCCAAATGCTCAAAAATGCTATTTATATATGGCGCTCTGTCTGTACCAAAGTCTTTTATATATGCATGCTCAAACATATCTATGAGTAGTATTATTTTTACATCCGAGAGCATGCCTGCATCATGCTCGTTCACCCAGGTGTTTATCAACTGTCCTGTTTTGCTATCCTCCACTAACATAGCCCAGCCCATGCCACGCATTTTACAAATAGCTACAAAGTCAGCTTTCCAGTTTTCAAAAGATCCAAAACTCTCTACTATTTTTTTAAATACTTCGATATTTTTAAATTCTTCACTATTTTCCATACCCTGCACATTTTTTTCTGTTTTAAGTAAATCAAAAAATATTTCATGATTGCGCATACCGTTCCACTCCCAGCCATATCTTCTGTGCAGCTCATTCCACTCTGGAGTATTTTTTTCTAAAGTGCTTAGCTTTTCACCTATACTGTTTATATTATTTACATAGCCTTCGTATAGTTTAAAATGCATTTGCATAGCAGTGTCACTTATTTGTCCTATATTCGTGAGATGTGAAAAGTTTTGTATTGTGTATTTGTTCATATGTTTAAAGTATAGCATAAAAATAAAGGCGGCTCCCGTAGGGAGCCGCCTTTATTTTTCTTTTATCTTATTTGTTAATTTTTAAAAATTATTTCATTTTTCTAGCAAGTGGAAGACAAGCCAAAATACCACCAATAATAGCAATATTTTTAAGTCCCATTACTATATTTATCTGGTTTGCAAGATCATTGTGACCTATAATAGTAGCACCTACGGTAAAAGCAATAAGTGCATAGCCTGCCTCTACCCAGTACTTTTTACCCATTGCAAAAAGTATTCCCCCACCTATCTTTATAATCAAAACTACAGTAAGCACTAGGCTAGCCATAGGTAGCCCCAATGAGCCAAAATATCCAGCTGTAGAGCCAAAATTCATAAGCATACCATATCCACTAACTATAAATAGTAAAGAGATAAGATATCTAGAAATGTCAGAATAATTTAATTTTTTCATATTTTTATTTAATACTTAAAGTTAATATTTTAAGCTGAGTTTAGTATAGTACTTTAAAAAATTATAGACAAGTAATACTAGCCAAACTGTCCCCCTCGCGTGGCTTCATGATACGCACACCTTGAGTATCACGCCCCAAAGACGGCACTGTGCTTGCGTCTATTTTTATCACCTGTGACTTTCGAGACATAGCTATTATTTCTTCTATTTCTGGTGTGACAATTTTTGCAGTTATCAGCTCGCCTATTTTTTCTGTCACCTTTACCGTCTTTATACCGCTACCGCCTCTGTTTTGTATTTTATATTCATCTATTGGGGTTTTTTTACCATAGCCGTTTGATGTCATCACGAGTAGCTGCGCATCTTTTTGATTTTTCTTTACCACATCCGCGTCTATTATCACATCCCCCTTATCTAGCTTCATAGCAGTCACACCTCCTGCAGAGCGGCCCATCACACGCACTTGGTCTTCTGCAAATCTGATAGACTGCCCATCACGAGAAGCGAGTATCACAGTGTCGCCCTCCTCCACAAAAAGTGCAGCGAGTAGCTCATCGCCAGCATCAAGTCCAATGGCAATAATGCCACTACGCCTAACATCGGTAAAACTATCCATAGCTGCGCGCTTTGCATATCCGCGTTTTGTCACCATACATAGATTGTACTTTGAGCTTTTCTTTATATCTTTTGGCATCGGTAGTATTGAAGTGATTTTTTCTTTTTCTCCTAGCTGTATAAAGTTCATAATACTCTTTCCACGTGTTGCTCTTTTTCCTTCAGGCAGCTCATGCATTTTTATTTGATACACTTTGCCACTATCGGTAAAGAATAGCACATCGCTATGTGTGCTAGTAGA
>JAYWGA010000019.1:0-10359 GCA_043778525.1 bacterium | reverse complement strand
ACTACAAATGTTTAATGTATGCTTAAAAAAACTAACATCAAAAAAAGAGTAAATCTAGCCAGTCCCAAAACTTTTTGGGACAAAGAGTATTTGGAAGTAGGGGAGGATATGCATTTTAAATTATCCGAAGATCCAGGGTCCGACTTTTTAAAATTTGTAAAATGGATAGAAAAAACAGATGGAGTGGGAGCATTTAATAATAAAAGTTTTTTCATTGACTCTGGCTGTGGTAATGGACGCCATGCGATATATCTGACAGAGACCTACAAAGCAGCAGGTATGGGATACGACATATCTGCTGCAGCTATAGAGCAGGCAAATGCGCGCATAAGTAAAAATAAAGACAATGCCAACAGGCTTAAATTCACAGTACAAAATATAAATAAAAGCATACCAGCAGAAAGTGATAGTGCAGACTATGTCATAGACGCGATGGCGAGCCATGTACTGCGCGAGGCAGAGCGCAAATATTTTAAAGAAGAATGCCTCAGGGTGCTGCGATCTGGAGGCTATATATTTTTAAAGACGCTACTTCGTGATGGGGATTTTCATAGTAAAGACATGATAAAAAACAATCCAGGAGGGGAGGCCAACTCGTACATACATCCAAAGATCGGTATCTTTGAGCATAGCGCTAGCGAGGCCGAGCTGGTGGAGTTTTATAGCAAGGATTTTGATATTGAAAAAATAGAAAAATCTTTTATAGGCAATGCTAGCGGCAAAACTGGAAAAAGGAGATATATAGTCATGTATTTGAGAAAAAAGTAAATTTGGTTTATAATATAATAAGTCTAAATTTGTATACAGTCTTGGCAATGTGGTTGCACTCACATCTTTTCGTTTGGAGCCTGTCCCCTCATTGCCAAGACTGTATGTAAAATTGCTTACCAGCAGAATTATTTTTTCTTCTGGCGCCCAAGCCAATCCCACCCGCTCAGAAGAAATATATAATTCTGCTTAGCTAAAAAAAATTAGAAATAATGTTATTGCGAAGTGGGTGGGTGTGGCTTGGGCACGAGGAATAATTTTATTTCTCATTTTTTACAAAATAATTAAAAATTTATATGATAGCAGTAGATTGTGAGATGTCCGGCCTCGAGCCTCGTATACATTCTATACTCAGTATAGGAGCGGTAGATATAAATAATCCAGAGCGAAGGTTTTATGGAGAATGTGGTCTCCCGCAAAATAAAACCTTTGATCCAGTATCGCTTACCATTTGTGGCTTTAGCGAGGATGAGATAAAAGATAAAAACAAAAAGTCTTTAAAAGATTTGATGAATGAGTTTTACACTTGGGTAAAAGAAAGTAGTGACGACATGCTGGTCGGACAAAATATCACTCTTGATAGAGACTTTTTAAATACAGCTTTTGCAGAGTCCGAAATAGATTTCAAATTTCATTATAGATGTGTAGACCTTCACAGCGCAGCTATTTCTATTTTTCTTTTAAAAGGACGAGATATAAATAAAGACGAGGAGACAGGCAGGTACAAAATGTCGTTAGACAGAATAGCTGAGGCGCTAGGCATGCCACAAGAGCCAAGACCACACAATGCACTCACAGGCGCACTCTACAATACGGAAGTATTTTCGAGATTAGTCTACGGCAAAAATGCGATAGAAGATTTCAAAGACTCGCCTATAGTATAATGTATTTTTTCCCTCCTTTTTAAGGAGGGGTTAGGGGTGGTAAATAATTTATGGTATAATCCTCTTTGTACTAAAGCCCGGGTGATGGAATGGTAGACATAGAGGACTTAAAATCCTCAGTGCTTAGCACGTGCGGGTTCGAGTCCCGCCCCGGGCACAAAAAAGTATGAAGTATTCTAAAAAACTATTTATAATTTTAGCTGTTCTTATTTTATTGTCACTTACATTAAAGTCATCGTATTTAGGTAAAAATAATGTAAACTTAAATTCACAACTACAAGGAAATAAAGACTTTGTTTTTCAGGGTAGAAAATTAAATATTAAAAATGTTAGAAATATCTGGTACTTACAAAATAATTTTGGTAATTATTCTGGCGGGCATGTACTTGTCACTTTCGAATTCTTAGATGGCACCCTTATGACGTCTTCTGCAAATTTTACTACAAATGACGAAATGGTGTACAATCCAATATTAAGTTTATTTGATGTTTACTTTTTAGAGTTTAAATTTGAGAATGAAAAAGATGCTTTGTTAAGGATCTCAAATAGTGATACAAAAGAAGTTTATAGATACAAACTAAGCCTGACTGATGAGGAAAAGGTTAGATTCTTAAAAAACTGGATACAATACTCTGAATTCACTTCAGATAAGTCGATCTACTATAACCTGTTAAAAAGATCTTGTAGTACGACTTTTTTTGAAGTATTACAATCTTCTTTAGCGACAAAGAAGATCAAAGCTGATTGGAGTGTTAAAATTCCAAACTTTTTGGATAAAAAATTATACTCTGAAGATTTACTAGATTGCAATTCAGATAATTCAATTGATGATTTTCAAGCTTGTAGACAAAATGCAAAGATTAACCCATTTGTAGAACAACTGTAAAAGCTAAGAGAAAAATACAAATTACAATTATTTTTAAAAATATTAATAATGCTTTAACAATAGAGAGGCCAGGCCCATCTTTTTTCGTGTTATCATCTTCTGATTTTTTACTCAATTGATTTATAGCTAAATCATTTTTCAAATAAGAAAGTGCAATTACTAAAGCTACAAGCTGAGCAAACGCTATGGGAAATGCAATCACTATACCCAATCCCTTTTCACCAAAATCAAGACTAGTATTTAGAGGTATGGCAATGGGTAGGAGCCACACACTATAAACCCAAAGACCAATTTCACCTAGCATGAGGGGAAATAGAATTATTCCTAATATGATAAACATTATTTCAAACTTGTTTGTTTCTCTCATAATTATTTTTTATTATTTAATATAGCCCCATCTATTTTATCACCAAAAAAAGGGAAACCCAATTCATAAGTCTTATTATTTTTCATGTCATATAGTATAGGGTATAAAGACTGTGCTATAATGAAATCTGTACCATAAAGTAGTTTTATATTTTCAAACTGCCAGCCAATTCTAGCTTCTCCATTTATTTTTATATCTTCAGGAAAAAAAGTTTGAATCTTACTATTTGAAATAATATTATCATTTATTTCATACAAAACAATAGAGCCGAGTGGGTCGTTAATAAATCGATTTTCTTCAAAGTATTCTTCTGCACATATAAAGTAATTATTTTTATTTGATATAAAGGCATTTTTACATTGACCTGAAAATTCATTCCCATCTCTGTAAGATATTCTTTTACTTTCATAGTTTTTATTAAACTTAATTATTGAATAAGAAAGGAGTTCCTCTCTACATATTATACCATTTGAGTCCTCCAACCAATTTGCACTTATGCACTTATTTTTTAAAAGTTTATATCCCTTATCCTTATAGGCATCATTAATTAATAATACAGTAGAGTCTCCTAATATTAGAAGTATGCTTTTTCCGTTTGGAGACCAAGTTAAAGAACCAAGTTGTACTTTGTAAGGTGAAATGCTAAATTTACTTATAATTGAATCTACCTTTAGGTTCCTAAGCTCAAATTTACCACTCATTCCATTATAATCCTCTCCAGGGATTATATAAGAACTAAGATCAGGTGATGGGAGGCTGTAGTTATTTGTTTTTATTATTGTTGATTTAAAATTCTGAGGACAGCCGGAGGAGTTGGGATTATAAGGACAATAAACCATCTTCATTTCCCCTAAGTTTATTGTATGTAGGTCGGTAATGTTTGGGTTATCATATTTTCCTTTAAAATAATAAATATCAGGAAATTTTACACCTTCGTATGAAGAAAAAACATCTTCTCTTGTTTTCATATTTCTATTTTTTTCTTCCATCGCCGCCGCATCTTTAACGTCATCAAAATATATCCAAATTCTAATTATTACAAATATTATGCCAGCGAGTATGAAGAAAAATATGATTACTTTATTTAAAAGTTTATCTAATTCATTAAAGCCTGAGTCGTTGTCTTTCATATTATAATTTTAAAGCTATATTTGTGCCAAGACCCAGATTTGAACTGGGGACATCTTCCTCTTCAGGGAAGCGCTCTACCAACTGAGCTATCTTGGCTTTGATGTGCATATTATAGCACAAAGTTTTAATTTTTCAAAAACAAAACTCTGAATTTTATTTCAGAGTTTTGTTTTTTGTTGCTTTGTTTATTTAAGATTAAGCTACATTTATTACTTTTTTAACACTCACCGTATTATCAAAGTTTGTCTTTCTAGTTTTTGTAAAGTTTACCTTTCCAGCTACTAGCGCAAAAAGAGTATGATCCTTGCCTATACCCACATTCATACCCGGCATGATACGAGTACCACGCTGGCGAATAAGGATATTTCCAGCTATAACGCTTTCTCCTGCATATTTTTTGGTTCCGAGATATTTTGGTTTACTGTCTCTCAGGTTTTTCGCGGTACCCGCGGCTTTCTTGGTTGCCATAGTATTTTATTTGTACTTTTTTTGTTATAATTTAGTGATACTATGATACCATTTTTTAAAGAGTTTTGCAACAAGATAATGCTGTGGGCGACAAAGGGTCATATTTTTATAATTCTATTACTAATACTGTCCAGTAGTAGCGCCTTTTTCTTAGGCAGGCTTAGTAGTATTTTTGATCAAAGACCAGTATTTGAAATAAAAGATGTGAATGATAATTTTGTGTTTAATAATGGAAATACTACAGAAAAAGCTATAAATACTAGCACCTCGACAATAGTGGCTTCAAGAAAGGGAAAGAAGTATTATTTCATTTGGTGTAAAAGTGTGAGTAATATAAAAGATAGTAATAGAAGATATTTTAAAACCGAGGAGGAAGCCAAAGCAGCAGGGCTGAGCTTGGCGAATAATTGTAAGTAAAAAACAATAGTAAAAACTAGAAAGGGCTCCGAGTTGATCTAAGTCAACTTGGAGCCCTTTTGCTAAATTTTCCGCTACCCCTATTTAGGGGAGCGAAAATGGGGTGTCATATGGTAGAGAAGGAAGGTAAAAGATCCTACAGCAAGGCACTGGTGATAGCTTATCTGTAGAGATAGCCCCCACTGATTCAGGCCTGTTACCCAATCGAAAAAAAAATTTCCGAAAGCAAGGCCAAGGCAGTAAAGTGCTGCATAGCGAATAAGTTGCTTCATGGTTCAAGTTCTCCTATTTAAGACCGGACTATTCCGATCTTCCGAATAAAAGAATACACTAAAGATAGTATTTTGTCAAGTTTTGTACGCAGGCAATAGTTTTAACGATCGTAGCTGAGCAAATTAAAAGTTATAAAAATAGTTTTAATTATTAAAAGCTGGAAACTCAAAATCGGTGTAATTTATTTTTTCTAAATCAAACACTTCTTGCAAAGTTTTGAGGTGTATTACTTTCGGGTGCAGCTGAGTCAGTGTAGCTTTTTTATAATCTCCTATTATATATATTTTTACGCTTTCTCCTTTAATCAACCTTCCTAAGCAGACACCAAACTCTGAAAAAATATCTTTTCCACCATCGTCATTAAACTTTAGAAAAATATCTGCAACCAATAAACCTAGAACATTATCTTCTGCAATTTCTTGTACTCTATTTATATTGTCCGTAAAAGGTTGAATATTTTCATCTATATAAATCCAATTAGAAGAAATTTCTTGATTATTACTTTTTAACAATTTTGCTATTTGCAAAAGCTTTTCAGTATGTTTAGTCCTAGATGCTAAATACCATTTCATATTGTGCGCCGGGAAGGATTTGAACCTTCGAAGCCGTAAGGCGACAGATTTACAGTCTGTTGTGATTGACCACTCCACCACCGACGCATTATCTACATTATACTATTTTTAAGCATTTTTGCAAAGTCTGATATAATTATATTTAATATGAAAGCTGAAGCAGAAAATAGTATACAAAAAATACATCTAGAGCAAAATGCTATTTTTATAGGTGCTAGAGCATTTTTATTTGAAGAAGTACAAAAAACTTTTTTGGAAAATTTTGAAAATGTGGAGTTTTTTAAAATAAGTAAACTAGAGATATCTGTAGAAGACATACAAAATGTACGCGACCTTTGTTATAAAAGTACCTCTGAAAATCTGCGCGCTATTTTGCTTTCTAGTTTTTATTGGAATACTCACTCACAAAATGCATTACTAAAACTACTCGAAGAGACGCCAACAAATATAAAAATAATAATGATAGCTAGCGATACTAAAACATTTTTGCCAACTATTTTATCTAGAGTGTTTTGTTTTGACTTTCAAAATTTAAATGAAGGTAGCAAAGATGAAATAATTTTACAAAAGCTAGCAGTGGAAATACTTTCTACTCCAATATATTTAAGACTACAAAACTCAAAAATAAAAAAGCTACTGCTGGCCAAAACTATAAATATAAATAGTGTAGATATAGGCGTGGTAGAGGTGGCCGCGGAAGATGAAGACGATGAAATCGAAGAGAACGATGAAAAAGAAATAAAAGGAAAAAGAAAGGATAGGGAAAAGCATATGGTGTTTTGCGAAGTGCTAATAGTAGAAATAATAAAAAAATGGCGAGGGGATAATGGTCTTTTTAATAAAGAATATATACAAAAAATAAATATAATTAAAAATAATTTAAATAGATATGGTAGCTCTCCACATATGTATCTTGAGTATATACTTTTATCTACTCCAAAAATTTAATTTGTGATATAATTTGCAGATGTTAGAAAAATACAATAATCTAGAAAGTGCTATTGATGAAATAAAAGACTGGTATCGCTCTGAGCTAAAAAGCATATCAGCTGGTGTCGCTAATCCTGCCGTACTCGACTCTGTATATGTGGACTCGTACGGATCTCGTACTCAGATAGCTCATGTAGCTGCCATAAACATAGAAGATGCAAAAACTCTGAAAATAGTAGCTTGGGATAAAAGTCAAAATAAGATAATAGAACAGGCAATACGTGATGCAGACCTTGGACTATCTCTGGTGACGGACTCTGACTGCATACGCGCTATATCTCCTCAACTGACAACAGAGACTAGAGCCAAATATGCCAAAATAGCCAAAACCAAACACGAAGATGCTAGGATAAAAATAAGAAGTGTAAGGCAAGATGTAAATAGCGAAATAGATGAAGCTAAAAAGTCTGGTGAGCTATCTGAAGATGATCAGTCTAAAAGAAAAGATGACGTGCAAGGAAAAATAGACTCGGCAAATAGAGAGCTGGATGCATTGCTATCATTAAAAGAAGAAGCCATAATGAAAGTATAATTTTATGAATATAATCTCGCTACTCATTTTTATTTTTATTTTGTTTATGCTGGTCATCATACATGAGGCTGGACATTTTATCTTTGCAAAGATAATGAAAATGCGTGTGGATGAATTTGCTTTTGGTTTTCCACCTCGTCTTTTTTCAAAAAAAATAGGTGAGACAAAATACTCGTTTAATCTAATACCGTTAGGTGGCTATGTAAAAATATTTGGTGAAAATGGCATCGACGATAGTGAAAACACAAAAAGAGAAGACAGGCAAGATAGGAGAGATATGCATAGATCTTTTGAATCCAAGGGATTTTGGGCAAAACTAATAGTACTTTCTGGCGGTGTACTATTCAATTTTATAGCCTGCATATTACTGCTCACTCTTTCATTTTTATTTAGTAAGCAAATATCGCTAAGCGAAGATGAGGCGGCAAAAATAGCCCTAGACCAAAGGAGTCTTATTGTCACTAGCGTGGATATTAAAAGCAATTTAAAAAGTCAAAATATAAACGTAGAAGATAAAATTATTTCTATATCATCAAATGGTCAAACACTCACAGGAGTAGCACTTACCAAAACTTCTTTTACCGATCTAATACAAAAAAATACGGATGAACTCATGGAGGTAAAGCTCTTAGACAACAAAACAAATAAAGAAAAAATAGTAAGCGCAGTGCCTCAAGCGGGCATAGTAGATGGTAAAAAAGTGTTAGGTCTTTCTGTGCTCGATGTAGCGTATACAAAGCTTGGCTTTTTAGAGGCAATACAAAAAGCTTATAGCTTTACTATGTATCAAACAAAGTTTATTTTTACCGAGCTTTATAAACTTATAATAAATAGCTTTAATGGTACTGCAAATATAAAAGACTCACTAGCAGGTCCGATAGGTCTCGCTAGTGCTACCCGCGATATAGGTGAGCGCAGTGTGTCTACCGTACTGGCTTTTGCAGCCATGCTTTCACTTTCGCTAGCCATCTTTAATATACTGCCGATACCAGCACTCGATGGAGGTCGTATATTATTCATCTTTGTTGATGAGCTTTCTAAAAAAATCTTAAAAAAGAAAATACCACATACAGCCGAAAAACTATTTCACACTAGTGGTTTTATATTACTTATGATACTGTTTGTGTTTGTGACATACTCAGATATAGCAAAACTTTTTTAAAAAATATATACTTAAAAATATGAATAAAAAAATACTTTTAATGGCTGGCTCAATATTTATCACACTTAGTATTACTTTTTATCTTTTCAATAAAAATCAAGAAAAGAAAATGCAGGAGTTTTTAAACTCAGATATAAGTATTGATACTGAAACAGAAGAAAAAGCTTCTACTTCAACTAGCAAAACAGAAATAAATAAAATAAACGAAACAAAAAATACTAGCGCTGTCAAAGTAGAGACAAAGCCTGCTGAAACAATAAAAGAAACACCTAAAACTTTTACAGCGCAGGAAGTGGCAACACACAATACAAAAAATGATTGCTGGATGAGTATAAATGGTAAAGTTTTAAACGTGACGAGCTTTATATCTCTACATCCTGGTGGCGACAAAATCTTAAAAGGCTGTGGAGTGGACGCTACTGGCTACTTTAACAAAGTACCAAGCCATCTTCAAGGAACCGCACAAAGCCTATTAAGTAAATTACAGATAGGTACACTTTCTAATTAAAAACTTTTTCTTTTTTTCCTTCTTCTATCACTTTTTCTATTTTATATATATTAGTAGCTGCATCATATGACATATCGGTTATTTTTACCCTTATTTTTTTGTCGTCTTTTTTTATAAAAAAGTAAACAGATGGCCAAGGTGTAAAAGCTATAAATTTTCTGTAAATCTTTTCTAGATTGTTATTTTCTATATCTAAGGTCACGTCACCATCTTCTTTTTTAAACTTTTTAGTAAAAGTGGCTCTGGCATGTTCTTGTAGCTGCATTATTATTTTATTATTTATATAATTATTTAAAATACTGCAAAGACTTTCACCACCTAGCTTTCCAGCTGCATATTCTATTTTGTCTATATTTTTAAAATTAGAAATATCGAGACAATTTTTATGCAGCACTGAACCATGATCTATTTCCTCATCTATTTGCATTATGGATACTATTATATTTTGGAGACCGTCCAATATCTGTGACTCGAGAGGAGAGGGTCCACGGTATAGCGGCAAATCCGATGGATGTATATTTAGCACTTTACTATTAAATATATCAAGAAAATCTTTTGGTAAAATCTTACCATTGGAAACCACAAGACAAAAGTCAAAAGCTTTTTTAGCATTCTCATCTTTTATAATATCTGTTATTTCGGATATTTTTAAAGGCTTTAATAGAAGTACCTTTGAAAGATTTTTACTTTCTAGCTCTATATTTTTAGCATTTACCCAAGTGGCAACTACAGACTCATGCAGCTCTAGACCTCGCCCAGCAGGCTTATCGACCGATGTAATTACAATGCTCGGCATTATATTTTGAGAGTAAAGGGCATCAAGGCAGCCAAGGCTAAGCTGCGAGTTGCCACAAAAAACGAAATTATACATAAATACACTTTAACATTTTTACTAGTATTTTTAAAAGACTTGCGCTATATTAAATTAAATGTTATTATTATGTTTAGTCTTTGGGGCCCTTGTCCCTGCTCAAACTGAGAATTGATGGGTCTTTGAAAAAATACTCTCCTCTCTGCCCAAAGACCAACTGGCCCCATCTGTCACTAGATGGGGTCTTTTTTTGTGTTATAATTAAAATACAAATTTAGATTATGACTTTTACAATGCAGTACTCAGAAGAAAAAATATTGGATGTAGTTTTGGAAGTTAAAAATATTTTGGAAGTTTTTTTAGATGATACTAAAAATAATTTAAATAAAAATAAAATTATATTTTTAGGACTAAAAGGTGATCTGGGTGCCGGTAAAACCACACTGACGAAATCACTACTCAAAAACTACGGTGTAGAAAAAACAGTAGCTAGTCCTACATTTGTTATTCGCCGTGATTATATTTGTAGAGATACTTTTGATAAAATAATACATATAGACGCCTATAGACTAGAAAATAAAAAAGATATA
>JAYWGA010000018.1:0-3810 GCA_043778525.1 bacterium | reverse complement strand
TGAGATGTGCCTACTGCCTTAAGTATATAAACACCTGAGGCTAGACTCAAAATAATTCTAGGTATTTGATATAGTATTTCCCAAATGGAATGACTCCAGGCGCTCACACCTTTTGATATTATAGACTGTAGCTTGCCAGTACCCATATTTTCTAAAGACGTATTGTCTTTTAAAATTATTTTTTCTCTATAGTCGGAGTCTATTTTCTTTTCATAAAAGTATCTGGCAGATATATCCCATTTTCTTATAAAAATACCTACTACCCACATAACAATATATAGTATGAGAAACAAAATTATAAAAACATTAATTTGTTCATAATTTTTTGTTTCTAGATTTTTTATTATAAAAGGAATGGTAAAGAGTGGTAGTATATCAAACCAAAAAGACCCTAAGGACGACTCTACAAACATTTTGTAGGTAATCTTTTTATTACTGCCAAAAGCGGGTTCAAAAAATCTTTTTAGAAAATTTATATTTTTGCTAAACATTTTATAATTATAGCATGATATACTCCAGATACATTTATGAAAATACTAGGCATAGACCCAGGATACGACAGGCTAGGAGTAGCGATAATAGAAAAGACAGGGCAAAAATATGAATACATTTTTTCAGATTGCCTGCAGACAGACAGAGAGCTACCTTTTCCGAAAAGGCTGCGGCAAATATTTATTGCTTTAAAAGATATACTCGAAGAGCACAAGCCGCAAATGGTAGCCATCGAAGACATCTTTATGACCACAAATCAAAAGACGGCAATTAAAGTGGCGGAAGCACGCGGAGTGTGTTTAGCCCTTTGCGAATATATGAATGTAGAAGTATATGAATATACCCCGCTGCAAATAAAAAACGCACTGACAGGATATGGTAAAGCGACTAAAGATCAGGTGCATTATATGGTACAGAGACTAATAAAAATACCGGAGCCTACTGCTGAGGATAAAAAAAATAAAAAAAAGGTACTGGATGATGAAATAGATGCGCTGGCTATAGCCCTTTCGCATGGAGCGTATTATAGACAGATAAAATAAAATGATATACTAGAATTATGAAAAATAAAATTATAATTTTTGCTTTGGCTGTAATGTCTGCTCTTTTAATAGTTGGTGGTTTTGTATACAAAAACAACTTTTACAAAAAAGATACTGTAAAGACAATAGAAAATGTACAAAATGAAAAAGCTGCCACAAGCACAGAAGTGAGTACAGAAAAAATATCTAGGATGGAAGATATCACTTCTTGGTACGAAGCTAAAATAGAATATCCAAAAGACAATGAACTCATAAAGACAAGAATATTTGATGCTTATAGTGACTTTGCCAAAGAGACAAAAATTTTGGACTATAAAAATGACAAAGAGGCCAGAGAGGGACTGGCGCTTTTTGAAGGTATGAAATACAGTTTTAATGCTGACTTTACCAAATCTACATCTACTATAATGGTGGCTGGTAAAGAGCTAAAGACTGAAACCTATATTTATCAAATATACACCTTTTCGGGTGGAGCGCATGGATCTCTCGACATAAACCCTATCACCATACGCGAGGATGGAGTGGAAGTAAAAAATGAAGAAATACTACCAGATACTGCTCTTAAAAATATAGCTAAAATAGCCTACTCCAAAGTGATGAAGCAGAGAATAGAAAAACTAAAAGGAGCTGGGCTAAGTGCTGCAGATATAAAACAAATAATAACAGACGTCAGCTGGACTAAAGAAGGCACAGATCCTGTAAGGGATAACTACTCAAGAGTGGGACTGCGAGGCAATAATATAGTGGTGTACTTTGGGCAGTATCAAGTAGGCTCATATGCTGAGGGCACATATGAAGTAGAGATACCAAGATCCGAAATAAAATAAAAAAGCTAAATGTATTAAGTATATATATTTAAATCTATGCACAAAGACAAAACAGATGAACAAATTTGCTCTTTGCTGCAGGCTGGAAATAAAGATGTATATGGTGAAATAATAGAAAGATACGAAGCAAAGATGACTCGCTATGCACGCAGGTTTTTTAGAGATGTTTATGACATAGAGGACTTAGTGCAAGATGTTTTTGTAAAGGCCTATATAAACATAAACAGCTTTGACACTTCTATGAAATTTAATCCTTGGATATATCGTATAGCTCATAATATATTTGTAAACAAAATAGCTTGGAAATCTATTCGAAATTATATACCGATAGATGCAGACGAATTCCTCCCGCACACCTTGCCCT
The DNA here is from genome assembly GCA_043778525.1 of bacterium. Taxonomy (GTDB): domain Bacteria; phylum Patescibacteriota; class Minisyncoccia; order Phycocordibacterales; family UBA5272; genus JBBQKQ01. The sequence goes on along the minus strand of JAYWGA010000018.1, from coordinate 1,585 downwards.
CCCCCGAAAATACCCAAAAGGAATCTATGCAAAGGGAGGAGAAAGATATATTAGAAAAGTACTTAAACCGGCTAGATGAAAAATATAAAACTCCTATAATATTATTTTTTTATGAAGATATGAGCTATAACGAAATAAGTGAAATATTAAAAATACCGAGTGGCACAGTCGGCATAAGAATAAAAAGAGGTAAAGAAAAACTAAAAGATATAATAAAAAATACAGATCATTTTAACAGATTAGAAAGCTATGGAAAATAATTTAAAATCAAAGATAATGCAGGAACTAGAAAATAAAAAAAGTAGGCCAAAATGGCTTTTTGGTTTTAAACATTTTTCTTTTTTTATATTTATTTTATTTTTATTTTTATTTTGCTTTTATGTTTTAGCGTTTCTTACTTTTGTATCGAGTCAGCAAGACTGGATTACCAGTAGCACCTTTACTATCAAAGGGTTTTATTTACTTTTAAATGCCCTACCTTGGACTTTATTTTTCTTTAGTATTTTTATGATATTTGTAGCGAGTATCATATCCCGTAAATATTCGCTCTCATACAAAAAGCCATTTATTTATACTTTAGTCATTATTATTTTTATTTTGACTTTTACCAATTTTGTCTTTACTGCAAGTGGTGCAAAGCAATTCTTAAAAGAAGAAGCTTTTAAAAGAGGTATAAAGCTCGCTCCAAATAATCTTTTGGACTTAAGAAAAGATATACAGAAAATGCGTATATACGAAGTACGCTAAAATTTTAATTAAAAACTTTGAAAATAATTTTTACTATTTTCTGCACACTTGGGCTTAGCTTTTCACTCATATAGGCAAAGGTACCTCGAGGGTTTAGCTCCGAGAGTGTAGGATAGGCATGCACTGTATTATATATTGCTTCTACTGGTAGTTTGTATTGTATAGCTAGTACCCACTCAGTGATCAGCTCTCCTGCAGACGGTGAGACTATCGTCACACCGAGTATCTTGCCACCGCCACCGACTAGTATTTGTATAAATCCATCTTTGTGCACTTTTCCCGTACGCGCTCTGTCGACACTCTCTAGCGGAGTGATGTAGTTTTTATATTTTACTTTTTGCATATCCAAATCTCTGGTATAGGCTCCTACATGAGCCACTTCAGGATAAGTGTATGTCACCCAAGGGAATGCCTCTGGTAGAGATTTTTTCTTTAAGAAAAATAATAATCCGGGAGTGAAGAGATTTTGTAATACTGCCTTGGCTTGATATCCAGCCGCATGAGTAAAGAGCATTTTACCATTCACATCTCCGATGGCATACACATTTTTATTTGTAGTTTTAAGATAGTCATCTATCTCTATTCCTTTTTTACTATATTTTATATTTGCATTTTCTAGGCCTATTTCGGTATTGAAAGCACGGCCTGTAGCTACAAACATATGCGAGCCGAGCACTTCCCGCTCTACACTTAGCTTTTCTACTTCAAGATTATTGGTATCACTCGATACCTCTTCAAATTTTATAGATATTTCGTTGCTTGCATTTTTAACTTCCAGTATATTTGTATTTGTATAAACTTTTATACCCATACCTGTGAGCTGTGCTTTCATAAAGTC
>JAYWGA010000017.1:0-3912 GCA_043778525.1 bacterium | reverse complement strand
GAACCACAATCGTAGATACCGCAAACCTATATTCTATCCATTGAACTACGAGAGGAATACAAAATATAATAACACATTTTGCGTAAATATGCTAGAATGCTATATATAGATATGAAATACCTTTGTGTGGATTTTGGTACCAAAAAATGCGGCCTAGCCCAGAGTGATGACTTTGGCTCCGTTGCTATGCCACTAGCTATCGTAGCTACTCGCGAGCTAGATTTTGAAATATCCAAACTCTTTGCCAAAAATGTATATGCAAAAATAGTGTTTGGTGAGTCGCGCGACAGCATGGGAAATGAAAATGCAGTCTTTGCAAAAGCAAAAGAGGTGGCCGAAAAAATATATAAAAAATACAAAATAGAAATAGTATTTGAAAAAGAATTCTTTTCTAGTAAACATGCCAGAGCGGATGACGGCAAAAGAGATGTGGACGACAGAGCAGCAGCGCTGATACTACAAAGATATCTAGACAAAGAAAATATTAAAAATAAAAGTAATGAGCAAAGACAAGAACAGGCAGACTTTGAGGATAATATGTAAAATGTGATAAAATATAATATATGCAAGAAGATAAACAAATAATAGAAATAGTAAAAGTGGAAGAGGTGGCAGAGAAAATAGAAAGTAAAATAGAAGAAAAGAAATATATAAGTATAGATGACTTTAAAAAAATAGAAATAAAAATAGGAAAGATACTAAGTGTAGATACTATCGAGGGAGCTGATAAGCTGTATAAATTTGCTATAGACCTAGGCGAGCCCGAGCCTCGTACTATACTTTCTGGTATAAGAGAGTTTTATACTGACCCGAGCGTGCTGGTGGGTAGATCTGTACCGGTAGTCTCAAACCTAGCTCCAAAGAAAATACGCGGAGTGGAGAGTAATGGTATGATACTTTTTGCTGTCGGCGACGAGCATTCATTTTTACACACCATATCGCCAGAGACGGATGTGCCTACTGGTACAAATGTACAATAGTATCGCCAAAGACATTTATTTTTTTCCACTTGTCTTCGTCGCCTAAGGCACTCATATACTCCTCTGTAGTCTTTCTTTTTTTATGAGTGTTTGCTGTCATCAGTAGCCCGCCCTTTTTAAGCAATCTTTCAAAGTGGGGCATAAGCATAGCCTCTGGGGCGTAGCCATCAAAAAATATAATGTCATAATTATTATCTTTTAAATCGGGTAAAATATCTTCCGCCTGTGTCTGTATGATATTTATATTTTGTAAATCTTTAAGATTTACCCTTGCTAGCTCCACATGATCCGCTTCCATTTCTATGCTGTCTATATTACCACTAGATGATGCCAAAGAAAGCACAAATGTAGAGTAGCCTATAGCTGTACCTATTTCTAAAATATTTAATTTATCTTTACCTTCTCCATATTTTTCTACTTCTTCAAAAAGCTCCTTTGCATATTTAAAAGGTGAGCCACCACAAGAGTGATCCATAAAATGCCAAACAGCTTTAAAATAAAACTCCTCTATTTGCTTTTTATATTTCTCAAAATTACTTTGCATATTTTTAATATCTGTATTGTAGCACAAAATGTTATAATGTACTTTCAAACAAATTTATGAAAATAGTATCTTGGAATGTAGGGAGTTTTATATGGACACAGTATTTGCCCGGGAGGCAGCATTACTCTTTTCAAAGAGATAATCTGAGCGAGGTGGTAGATAGGCTTAAAAATGAAAATGCAGATATAATATTTTTGCAGGAAATACTGGAAGAAGATATACAAAGTATGTTTGATGAGTTTCCAGAGTTTGAATATAAAAAGCAAATACAAACAGGGGACAGGCTTTCGCTCTCGCTTTTCCTCAGTCGCTACCCTATCACGGATATCGAGCATACTAGTAGCCATGACTATATGATAAATGGCCTTACATTCTTCCCGGTACATCTCAATGCCTTTTCGCCAAGGAAAAGACTGCTGCAGACTATGGATATATTCGCAGACCTGCCAGGCCAGAAGGGTATCATACTTGGCGATGCCAATTTTTGGATGCATAAAAAGTTTTTCTTATCGAGGCTAGATCGGATTTCTTATAAAAAGATATTGGAAAAGCATACCGACGAGCTATACGACCTTAGCTTTACTTGTCGTATATTTCTTTGCCTCGATAAAATATTTACCACCTTTGATGTAAAAGTAAAAAATCAGAAAATAGTAAAGCATAAAATAAAGCATATGGATCATTATATGATTAGCCTTGATTTGGATTTGTAAACAACAAGCGTACATTGAATAGGGCTAATTTTTTTTCATTAAATTTACCCTTGTCGTTTGTCCGATAGTTAATTTTTTTAAAAACTGATATTTAGCTATAAAAATAATTTTAATTTATACTAAAATAAAAATAATTTTATTTTTGAGAGATTAGCCTTTAACTCTTTTGCTTTTCTGTCGTCGATCAATGACTCATCTATAATTTTAATTAAATCATCTTTTTTTAAAGTACAGTTTGTAAAAATAATTAGACTTACCCTCAAATAATCAATAATCTCAAGTAGAAAAGCATCGATGTTGCTGTGCCTACTCTCAATCTTGGTCTTTAATTTAGAGTTTAGGTGTCCACCATGCGAAAAAGCACTCCTAACTTCATATGCGAGTGAAAGAACTTTTTTTGCCTTTAAAGAATCATAGCCAATAAAAGAAAGTAATTTACTAACGCGCGTGGATAGCTTAAAGCTTAATTCCATTGAATCAGCTGAGAAAAGAGCTTCAAGACCCATCACCGCATTGGTAATTTTTCTTTCAGGAGAGGTGGTTTCGAGCAAGGCTTCGCTATATCTATCGTATGCTATACTTATACAAGTTATTTTTTTTTCAGAAAAACTATCGTACACACCTTTTGGAAGTATGAGTTTTTTACAAAAAAAACGCAATTTCACTTCGTCATTTTTTTTAATAAAGTAAGGAATTAGCCCGTAAGATGCTTTTGAAGCTTGGGTTATCATACCAGAAAAAAAAGGAGGTAGAATCATGTCAGTCTTCATACTATAAGAATTGTACTGTACGGCTCCAGGCTTATAGAGTCGAAACAGAGTAATGTATTTATCGGCTATAGTCTGGAACATTACATTATTAATATCTATTTCGTTTATAAACATCAGCTCTACTTCCAGCACTACGGTATGACGGGGTTTCCCCATTTCGTCTCTGTTATAACCACCGATTGGACTAGTTGGTATTTCAAAGTCTTCTTTTTTTGATTGCCTTAAGGAAACACCCTCCGCAAGTTTGATTCTTTCAGACTCAATTGTTATTCCGTGAATGTCGAAACTGCAAACTCCTTTAAAAGGTTGTTTTTTAAGGTCTCTAATAAATATTTTTATCACATTCTTAATTGCTTTCAGTCTTTTTTCTTTTTGATTTTCAAGATAAATCGGTAAAATAACTTTTATGAATATATTGAGAGCACTGCTTGAGTTTGTTGATTTTGGGCAGTTATTTTTTATAACTTTTTCTGCCTCAATAAAATCAGGCAACTGAGTAATTTTTTCTTCTAATTTAATTGTTGCCCCAGACCAATACTTGTGGAGTGTTTTTTTACCATGCGCTCCTGTATTTTCAATTCCTTTGTCTGTGTATTTAAAATCATTAAGCTCCCAATGGAAAAGTGATTCTATATGAGGGGTAATCGGGGATAGGGTAATTTCTTTATCGACCATATCGGAAACTGAGGATGCAAGATTTTTAAGAGAGATCTGTAGTTTTGATTGTTTCTCATTTGTCATAAAAAGTATTTCAAGAGATCAACTTTTGATGATACCTGTTGAATGTGACCCTACGGGGAATTGAACCCCGATTTAAAGCTTGAAAAGCTTCTGTCCTAACCATTAGACGATAGGGCCGATAAAAAATATAATAACATATTTTGCCTTAAAAAGCAAAATAACGC
>JAYWGA010000016.1:0-3954 GCA_043778525.1 bacterium | reverse complement strand
TATTTTTGTGGAGATGGGCGGAATCGAACCGCCGTGCAAAAGGTGAGCTAACATAGATCTACAGTATATAGAATATTTGTTTTATCTATTAAAAAATAGATTCTCGCTTTATTTATACCAACAAATATTCAAAGTATATAAAAAAGCAAAGCGTGAATGAGTAAAAGTATTTGCGCCCAAATATTTTTAATTTATTTTTTGTATAATAATTTTATATAAGTAAAATAAAACTCATATAAAACCACCGGCTTAGCTGCTAGACGAATCTAGACTTAGGCAAAAGCTGGAGCAAATGCGAAACCGTAAGGTGACTTTATTGCTTGTGCAGTTTTGTTTGCAACGTTTTTGATGGATTTTTACGAAGTCCCATCAATTCGATACTGCATATGTTGTCAAAGATCTCTTGTCTATCCCGATCATCCCCAATAAATATATTATATATTATTCTTTCATTTTGTCAAATAAATTTTGTGATATAATGTAAAGACAATATCCTGAGTATGAATCCCGAATTTGAAAAACTACACAATTATTTTAAAAGCTTTCCCGGCATAGGCAAAAGACAAGCAGAGAGATTTGTCTATCATATACTTTCCCGAGACTCCATTTGGGTCAATGGCTTTGTAAAAGAAATGCTAGATGTAAAAAAGACTGTCTCGGAGTGCACTGAGTGCTTTTATATTTTCAAAAACAATAGCTATAAAATATGTCAGTTTTGCCGCATTGAAAGTGTGGACAATAAAATACTGGCAATCGTAGAAAAAAGTGCAGACATAGAAATACTCACTCAAAAAATAGTTTGGAATGGAAATTTTTTTGTACTTGGTGGACAGCTACCAGTGATAGAAAAAAAGAAAAGTGTAAACATACGCATCACAGAGCTACTAGAGCGCATAGCAAAACTAAAAGAAAAAGGACTGGAGGAAATAGTCATTTGTACATCCTATAATCCAGACGGTGTCTTTACGGCGAGCGTGGTCAAAGATAAAATACGCGAAAAGTTTGAAAACACTTTTAAAATAACTACACTTGGCCGCGGCTTTTCTTCTGGTACCGAGATAGAATATGTAGATAGCGAAACCCTAAAATACGCGATGCAAAACAGGGCTGACTTTTAAAAAACTAAAGCCCTAAATCTTTCAGTTTTTGTATATTTTCTTTTTGCTCTTTATTTAGATTCCTTGGCATTTCTATTTCTACTTTTAATATTAGATCTCCGTGTCTCGCACCCGACTTTAGTCCTTTATTTTTTATGACTATGTCATTTTGAAAATGCGTGAGCTCTTCTATTTTTAGTTTTACCATATTTCCGAGCACATTCATTTCTATGTCTTTACCAAGTAGCAGCTCACTAGGTTTTAATTTTATATTTGTATAAAGATTTAATCCCCTTCGCGCATAAGTTTTGTGCTGAGCTATTTGTACTACTATATACAGATCACCAGTCTCACCGCCTTTCACAGCTTCGCCATATCCGCGCATTATGAGATTTGCACTTTCGTCTATTCCTTCTGGTATTTTTACTTTTACTTCTTCTTTGGTATTTTTTACCCCTTTACCGCCACAGTCATCACATTTTTTTTCTGGTATTTTGCCGGCACCTTCGCAGTCAGGACAAATACTATTAGTGGCAAAGTTTCCAAAAATAGTCCTCTTTTCTGTTTTTATATTTCCTTTGCCATTACATTTTTTACACTCTACACTTTTGGATCCTGCAGCTACGCCACTACCAGTACAGGTCTTACATTTTGCTACTCTGGTGTAGTTTAAAGTTTTTTCGACTCCACTGTAGACCTCTTCGAGGGTGATAGGCACTCCCATTTGTAAATCAGAGCCACGTTTTGCCGCTCTGGCATTTCCTCTGCCACCACCAAAGCCAAACATGTCTCCAAACACATCCCCCAAGTCTCCCATATCAAAATGCACATTTTGCGAGCCGCCATAGCCACCTCCAAAGCCAGAAAAATCAAAACCCTCAAATGGATTACCTTGCTGTCCACCACCTCCGCTCGGTCCTCCGGTCGATCCAAATCTGTCATACTGTGCGCGTTTTGTATCGTCAGAAAGAGCTTGATAAGCTTCATTTACCTCTTTAAAAGTTTTGTCATCTCCGGCATTTTTATCTGGGTGATGTTTATGCGCTAGCTTATAAAAAGCTTTTTTAATTTCTTCTTTGTTAGCTTTTTTATCCACACCGAGCACTTCATAATAACTTTTTGACATATTTGCCTATTATACTACAAATTTTACTTTTTTGAAGTAAAATAATAAAAACAAATTAAGCTTGATTTATAGACGTTTATATATTATAATACTGAAACTCAATTTAAACAGAGAGGGACTAAAAGATGGCAAGAATACCCACAAAGACGGGGAAAGATAAAAAACCTAAAATCCAGAGCAATAAATTCGGGAGAAAACCTCCGCGTTATAAAGCTGAAACAAACGCAAGTGATCTGCAATTTCAGCAAAGCCAATTCTCAGGTAAACCCAATGGGGGTTCCTGGCAGAAAAGTTAATCCTTGGGACTTGTAGACAATTTTGGCTCTCGGCGCATACGTGTGCTGGGAGCCTTTTCTTTTTCAAAATACTACACGGTTTTAATTACAGACATACTACTAGCCGATACATTTATCTGCTTTGGATATATAGATCCAGTAGAAGATTGAAGGTTTAATACTTGTCCTACTGTAAGACCAGAAAGAGATAGATTAAAGGCATTACCTGTAGTTTGAGAAGATATGCTTGCTATCGCTGGTACAGCTGTATTTGCAGCAGAAACAACCAAAGTGTGACAAGCTGAGTAGGCAGAGGTATTGCTTTTGGAGTCTATTGCTCTTACTTCTTTACATCTACTTTCATTGTTTTTAATGTTTAGGTTTATTGATTGAGCGAAAGTTGGTAGGGTGAAGAGTGCTGAGACTAGTAGGACAGATGAAATTAATTTTAGTTTTTGTTTTAGCATGTAATTTAGTTATATGGAACAAATTTTTACAAGATCATAAATATAAAATTTATTTTTATAATTAAATATAACTTTTATTTATTTCTATAGAATTTGGAATTCTAGTTAGAAACTTAGAAATATTTTTAGATTTTATTTCATAGAAATAATCTTCAATTTTTAGTCTAGGTTTTTCTATCCAAAAATTACCATGACTTATTTCTACTTTTATTTCAATTTTAAATTCTAATTTTAATTCCAATTGCTGAGCCAGATCATCAAATTCAATATCTTCATTTTCTTGAGAAAAAACTTGCCTAACTATTGAAATAATTAGTTTACCCTTTTCAATATTCCATTGAATTAGTAGCATGTCTCCGTCTTCAGATAATTTTGTATTTTTGATTCTATTGTTTGAGTAACTGGCAAATATTAATTTTAATATTTCTTCAAAAGTAGCATCTTTAATTTCCTTTATTTGATTCAGTTCTGAAATGTAATTTGAAATAGTTCTCATATTTATCTTGGTATTGAGCCATCTAATATTTTGACTCTGATTTGATTTAATGTACCCCTAACGCCAGCTGCACTTGTTTGGATTTTTAACAAATCGTTAATGTATTTATAATATATGGGTGACTGGGAATGTTGTGCCTAGTACTTGTGCTCCGATGGTATTAAAGGTAGCCGAAGAAGAAGTATTTGCAGCAGTAACAACCACAGTGTGACAAGCTGAGTAGGCTGAGGCATTGGCTTTAGCGTCTATTGCTCTTACTTTAATACAATAGCTACCTGCTGTATTGTATGGAATAGATAGATTGAGTGTGAGACCAGAGTTGTATAACTGTGAAGTCCAGTTTCCATATGCTGGATCATAGCTTACTTCATATTTTATTTGATCTGCTTGAGGATCTGTAGCATATATACTTAGTACATATGCAGTACCTACTGTAGCTGCTCTGGTACCGGTGAGTACGGGGATGGTGGGGGTTTCGGGGGTGGCAGGAGGG
>JAYWGA010000015.1:0-3958 GCA_043778525.1 bacterium | reverse complement strand
GGTAGTGGCTCCAGCGGAAGAAGTTGAACAAAAAATCGCAGAGTAGTATACTGTATATATAATAAATAATATAAATATATGTATATAAACAAAGTGACTGTCCTAGGAAATCTAACCCGTGATCCTGAGCTTAAAGATTTGCCAAATGGCACAAAGGTAGTAAACCTATCAATGGCCACAAATCGCACTTGGAAAGATACAAATGGTTCTAAACAAGAGGCGGTGGACTATCACAGTGTCGCAGCTTTTGGAAAGCAAGCTGAAGTCATAGCTCAATACTGTAAAAAAGGCGGGCAAATATATGTAGAGGGTCGTATGACTACTCGCAGCTGGGATGACGCCACTACAGGTAAAAAGCAATACAAAACAGAAATCATTTTAGAAAACTTCCAATTTGGAACTTCTAAAAGAGAAGGAGAAGGAGGATATACTCCAGCATCACCTACATCAGAGGGAGCAGCAAAAGAGGCTCCAAAGTTTGAGGATAATCTAGGAAGTATAGATTATGGTGATGCAGTAAACTCCGACGATATACCATTCTAATCTTACCTTTTACTAAATAAATTTGATTCTGAAATTTTGAGAATTTACCCTTTAGGGCGCTTGCGTCTTCGAAAAATAGAAGAAACAAATTTATTTTATAAAATTTTACAAATACAAAATATAAAAATATGAATAATCAATGCTACTTTGCACAAAATAATATAAAGCATATAGACTATAAAGATGTAAAAATCATTTCAAAGTTTATTACGCCTAGTGGCCGTATGATGTCTGGTCGTCGCACAAATGTATCTGCAAAGATGCAGCGCCAGCTATCTGCTGCTATAAAGCGTGCTCGCTTTATGTCACTTATGCCTTATATCGCTAGATAATATCTAGACAAAAATTACAAAAAGAAAAAATCCCTCACGGGATTTTTTCTTTTGCAGATTATTGTATTCGCTAATTTAATTTTTTATATTTTCTCGAGAACGCAAGCGCCCTAAAGGGTAAATTTTCGAAAATTAAAAAGCAAAATTAGCTATACAATGAGCTATCTAACCCTTTCTACATATTCCCCACTATCAGTATTTATGCGTATCACTTCGTCTAGCTCGATAAATAGCGGCACCTGTATCTTTGCACCAGTTTCTATCGTAGCTAGCTTATTGCCACCTGTAGCCGTGTCGCCTTTTATACTTGGTGGGCATTCTATTATTTTAAAATCCATCTTTATCGGCAGCTGCACACCTATCACCCTATCCTCGTCGGCATAGGTAAAGACTTTTGCCTTTAGCTCTACATTGTCTTTCAAAAACTTTGCATTTGATCCAAGGAAATCCTCATTCAGCATAAATCTATTCTTTGCATTATCTACATCACAAAACCAAAACTCACCTTTAGGGTTTTTATAAAGGAATTTTATTTCTTTACTACTCACATCGGCCTCCTCCACTGTCTCGGCAGCATGAAAGGCGATAGCGATGAGCTTGCCATTCAAAAGATTTTTTATTTTAGTCTGGTTTTGCGGCTTTCTTTGCTGAGTGCGGGCGACATGCGACTCTATTACTTCATAGGGTGTCCCCTCATAGACTATTACTTTTCTTTCTTTTATTTCATTGTAGGATAGTATTGCCATAATGTTTATTTATATAGTTTTTATAATTAAATATCATTATACCGCAAAAATGCTTATTTTACAAACACATATTGACTTTTATAAATATTTATAATATTATACTGCTTAGTCTGGCAATCACGCTGGAAAACAAAAAGGAGTGTCTGAGATGGAGGCTGATAAAGCTGAGGGTACAGCAGAAATAAGTTTGGCAAAAAAGATTGTTAAATTTTTTGAGGACATTGGACAGCTGGTCTACCGTTCTGTCCCGCTTCTTGTGGTTATTCTTTTGTTGTTTTTCTCATTTAAAATGGGAAGAATGACAGGAGTGCTAGATGAGATGATAGATTCAAATTCGAGATACAAAGAAAGAACTGAGCAGCTCTTTAAGCTTTGTCCAAACGGGGCAGAGCGTAGACTTGCAGAAAGAGATTTCGTCTGTGATATTCCTCTTCCGGTTCATGTTGTTGACGGGGTTATAACGATAAAATGGCCGGCGGAAAAACTAACAGCGACTGAAGCAGTGCCAAAGCCCTGAGCTGAGACATATAAAAATTCTTAAAACAAAGCGTGAGAGCGCGAAAAAAGGGCGACCGAACGGTCGCCCTTTTTCTATTCTAAATATTTTATTTGCACTTATTCCTCTGGGGGAGTTTCTTCTTCATCATCAGGACCTGCAGCTGCTTTTTCGCGGGCAGCTGTCGGGTCTTCTTTCATTTTAGCTATTATCTCTTTCATTAGCTTGTCACCAAGTGGCTTATTTTCCCGCAGGTATGTACGAGTAGCGTCGTATCCGCGGCCTAGCTTTTCTTCACCGTAGCTATAGCTAGCACCAGACTTTTGTATTACATCGTACTTTTCACCTAGGGCTAGTATTTCGCCTTCACGGCTGATACCTTCACCGTAGATGATATCAAACTCCGTCACGAGGAATGGCGCTGCTACTTTATTTTTTACTATCTTTACCTTGGTGCGCGCTCCTACTACATCTTCTCCTTTCTTTATTTGCGCTGTCTTGCGTATATCTATACGCACCGAAGAGTAAAACTTGAGTGCATTTCCACCTGGGGTTGTTTCTGGATTACCAAACATCACACCGATTTTCATACGTATCTGATTTATAAAAATAATCACAGTCTTAGACTTTGCAGCGACAGCAGTTAGCTTTCTAAGGGCCTGACTCATTAGCCTTGCTTGCTTGCCCACATGATAGTCTCCCATGTCACCTTCTATTTCATCTTTTGGAGTGAGGGAGGCTACTGAGTCGATGACTACCACATCTATCTTGCCGCTACGCACCAGGCTCTCTACTATGTCCAGCGCCTGCTCTCCGTGAGATGGCTGCGATATTAGCAAGTCATTTATATTTACACCCAGCTTCTTAGCATATTCTGGATCCATAGCATGCTCGGCATCAATGAACGCACACACGCCTCCTGCCTTTTGAGCCTCAGCTATCACATGCAGGGTGAGGGTGGTCTTGCCACTAGACTCAGGTCCAAATATCTCTATCACACGCCCGCGTGGCAGACCTCCCACACCAAGAGCTATATCTATACCCATAGAGCCAGTGGGTATCACTGCCACGTCCACTTTTGCAGTATCGCCGAGGCGCATGATAGAGCCCTCACCAAACTTACCCAGTATGTCTTTCATTGTACTATCGATGATAGTTTTACTAGTACTAGTTGTATCTTTTTTATTTGCTTCCTTGTCTGCCGTTTTTGCTTTCTTTGCCATATATTCTTTTTATTTTGTTTAATTAATTTTTTGTGCCGATATTTTTAGTAATGGATACTTTTTTACCAAAGCTATCATAGCCTTCGATTAACAGTATATTACTTCCAGCGTATATTGCCAAATCTGTCTCAAAAGACCCTGATTTATTCATTTCTATTTTACTACCATTTATAAATAGCTTAGACACTCTTTTGGTATTTCCTCTTATTTTAAGGCTGGTTTCTTCTATTACTTCACCTTGCTTTGGGCTCAGCACTTCTATTTCAGGGCCTTTTATTATGGGGTATAGCTGATACACGCCAAAGCAAATAAACGCCACAAAAACGCATAAAATCAAAAAGAGTATTATTTGTCTTTGATGTCTAAACATATTTAATCATTTGAGTGAAACTCTTCATCACCTTTGTACTCATCTTCGTTTAGATCTCTGTTTGCGCTATTGTCGACTAGTATTTCTCTTGGCTTGCTACCATTTTGTTTGCCTATCACACCACTTGCCTCTAGCATATCTACCAGCTTTGCAGCTCTTGCATAGCCTACGCCCATTTTTCGCTGCAGATTTGTGATAGAGGTATTTTTTGTTTGTAGTATTATAGCTTTTGCTTCTTCATATCTATC
>JAYWGA010000014.1:0-11390 GCA_043778525.1 bacterium | reverse complement strand
TTATCTTTGAGCCATCCACCACTATAGGATACGAGTAGCCTTTCCATGAGCCCTCTGCCGTAGGCACCTTTCCTTTAGATAGATGCCATAGTGTAAAGAAGCCCATGCGCACGAGCAGTGTCGGCACTATTATCATTTTTTTGTTTACGGCCTTTGCCATATCGGGCGCGAGGACAGCTGCGCCTGGTGGGCAAATATTAAATACTTCATAACCATGTTTTACCTTTTCATCAAAAGCGAGCAAACTCACTATGCCCACCACATCGTCTTCATGTATATATTGCCTCACCCATTTTTTTGTTGCTGGCACCACTTTTGTCATGGTGCGCACGAGAGTATAAAAGCCTCCATTTATAGAGCCAGAAAGGGCAGACTGCAGGCCAAAGCGTATACGCTCATATCTACCACGCGGGCCGGTGATAGCAGCGGGGCGAAGTATAGAGACACAAATATTTTCTGCATTATTTAGAGCAGCTTGCTTCTCTTTGTATTCTTTATATTTATTTTCTAGATTTTGTTCTACTATTCTTTTTTCTTCGGCATAAAGATAATTTGTCTTTCTAAATAAGTCACTCTCCACAAACCTATAATCAAGGCTATTGTCTACAAAAGCGCCGTATGAAGCTACGGTCGAAAAGTAAACCAATCTTTTTACAAAATTATTGGAAAAACAAAAATCAAAAAGATTATTTGAGCCATCTATATTCCACTTCCAAGATAGCGGCCTGTCGCCGTATATCTCGCGTATCTGCCAAGCCGTATGTATCACCACGCTCGGCTCAAAGTATTTTACTTTTTCTGGCCAAGTATTCTCACAGAGATTTTCTTCTATAAAAATAAACTTGTCTTTATTTGGATGCGCCTCTATCAGCTTGCTGTCATTTTCACTCATAGCCACCTTATCTAGATAAATTATCTTTTCTATATTCTCTCGCCTAGCAAATACATCTAGCAACATGACGCCCACATAGCCCGCACCCCCTGTGATAAATATATTTTGTTTTGTCATATTCTTATGTTGTCTTTTGTATAAGCTAATTATAACATGGTACACTTATAAATAATAAAAACTTTCATGAAGCCAAAAATACTATATTTTATAACCAAGTCAAACTGGGGTGGTGCCCAAAAATATGTTTTTGACCTGTCTACTTCTGCCATGATAAATAATGCTTTTGAAGTCGTAGTGGCTGTCGGGGGAGATGGTGAGCTAGTGTCTAAAATAAAGACGGAGACATTGGCAAAAAATTTAAATATAAAAATAATAAATTTAAAATATCTGGGCAATAGCTTGAATCCAATAAAACTATTTTTATCTATACTTGAAAATATAAAAATAATAAGACAAGAGTCTAAAGATAAAAATAATAAAAAACAAGAAATAATTATACATACAAACTCTTCTTTTGCAGGTCTGTCTATTGGGGTTGCTAGTTTTTTATTATTCAAAAAAAATGTCTTTACTGGCCACGGCTGGCCTTACAATGAAAAAAGGGGATTATTGCAAAAGGTTATTTTACGTATAGCTATGTTTGCTGTGCTTTTAATGCATAAAAGATTAATCTTTGTATCAAAAGAAAACTTTAATCAGTCGCCATTTAAATGGCTAAAACTAAAGTATAAAAGTAAAATAACATATAACGGTGTAGAAAATCTACAAGATGATGAATATTTAGATTTTAAAAATATAGATAAAACTTTTTTATCAAGTAAAGAAAATAATATCTTAAATATCGTCACCATAGCCGAGCTACATAAGACCAAAAATTATCCTTTTGTTTTGACTGCAATAGGTGAGCTAGCTGAAAACTTTGTAATACAAAATAATATTCATTATCACATTATCAGCGATGGCGCTGAAAAGGAAAATCTAGAAAAGATTATTGCAAATCACAAATACAAAAACCGAATAAAAATGCATGGCAAGGTAGTCAATGCTGCAAAATATTTAAAAGCTTTTGATATTTTTATACTCGGATCTATCAGCGAGGGGCTAGCCTATGTAATACTCGAGGCAGGTAGAGCAGGGGTACCTGTGATAGCCACTCGAGTGGGTGGTATACCAGAAGTGATAAATGATGGTGTAAATGGCCTGCTGGTCAAAAGCGAAAATGTACTAGATCTTAAAAATAAAATAGAAATATTGGTACAAGATAAAAATCTAAGAGAGAGGCTAGCTACAGAGCTGAGTAAAAAAGTAAAAAACAATTTTAGTAAAAACAAAATGATACAAGAGACAATGATAGTGTATAATGATCTATTATGTTAGAAAATCTACAAAATATAAATTTTATAGACTGTCACAGCCATCCGCATGACAGTAGATACAAAAAAGAAAATATAAATATAGACAAAGCGCTCGAGGAGCTAAGGGCGGTAGGAGGAGCAACTATTGCCATTGGTACAGACTATACTACAAGTGGAGAGGCTATAGATCTGAGTGAAAGACATACCAATGTCTGGGCCAGCATAGGCATACATCCAGTAGACAAACATGATGAAATCTTTGATACAGATATTTTTGATAGCTTTTTAAAAAGTAAAAAAGTAGTAGCCATAGGAGAGTGTGGCCTAGACTATTATTATTTTGAAAAGATACTTTTAGAAAATAAAGATTTTGATATAGCAGCAGAAAAGTCGAGACAAAGAAATATTTTTATAAAACAAATAGAGTACGCCCTAGAAAATAACTTGCCACTTATACTGCATGGCCGGCCAAGTAAAAATAGCATGGATGCCTACAGAGATATTTTAGATATTTTAGAAAGTTATAAAAATACTCGAGGCCATGCGCACTTTTTTGTAGGCAATATAGAAATTGCTAAGAGATTTTTAGATTTAGGTTTTTTACTTTCCTTTGACGGGCCAATCACCTTTACCAGCGAGTACGACGAAGTGATAAAATATATACCAATAGAAATGCTGATGATAGAAACAGATAGTCCGTATGCAGCACCTTTGCGATATAGAGGACAGATAAATTATCCGATATATGTGCTAGAAGTAGCCAAAAAAATAGCTTATCTAAAGAATCTTTCTGTAGAAGAAGTACTGGAAATAACTAAAAATAACGCGATCAAATTATTTACTCTAAAATAAAGTGTTTTTGCTAAAGTCTGGTATTTGTGCTATAATACCAAATATGAATAATACTGAATACATAAGCAAAGAAAAGCTAAACGAGCTAGAAACAGAGCTAAATCACTTAAAACACACCAAAAGGGGTGAGGTAGCAAAGGACCTAGAGCGCACCCGTGCGCTGGGAGACTTGTCTGAGAATGCCGAATATCATCAAGCTCGAGAGGAGCAGGGCTGGACCGAAGACAGAATCGCCCAGATAGAGCATATAATGCGAAATGCGGAGATTATAGAGCACAAAAAAAGTAGTAGTGTAGCACTAGGATCATATGTCGTGATACAAAAAAAAGGTGAAAAAAATAAAATGAATATAGAGATAGTGGGAGGTGAGGAGGCCGATGTGGCAAATGGCAAAATATCTTTTCTTTCACCACTAGGCAGCGAGCTACTGGGTAAAAAAGAAGGAGACAAAGCAACTATAAAAACTCCAAAAGGAGAAAGTGAATATAAAATAATAGAGGTAAAGTAGTATGTTTACAGAAAAACAAATATCTACTCAGACAAGAGTATTCTTTTTAGTTGTCGCTATAGATTTGCTTGGCTTTGGTATACTCATACCGCTTTTACCTACTATGTTTCGTGAGGCAGGCTCGCCGATATTTATAGCTGGTGACATATCCGAGGCTTATGTATATTTAGCGCTCGGTGCCTTTACTGCCGTGTATGGCTTTGGGCAGTTTTTTGCAAATCCAATACTAGGTGGTCTCTCAGATAAATTTGGTCGCAAAAATATATTTTTGTACGCTGTGTTTGGTACTTTGGTTTCTAGATTTATTATACTCTTTGGAGTTTTGAGTCAGTCATTTTGGCTTGTGATATTTGCAAAAGGACTAGATGGCGCGACGGGTGGCATTATCGCTTTGGTCAATGCGAGCATAGCCGACATCACCACCAAAGAAAATAGGGCAAGATATCTGGGGCTAATAGGAGCTGCTATCGGAGCGGGTTTTGTACTAGGTCCAGCATTTGGGGGGCTACTATCTTTATGGCAAAACTCATATGCTATTTATGCACCCTTTGTACTAGGCATACTTCTCAGTATTATCGCTTTTGTTATTTCTTATTTTAAATTAAAAGAAACACTACCGGCACTATTGAATAAAAAAGACAATACAGAAAATGAAATAGAAAAAATAAAAATAGCACCAATAAATGAAATTAAAAAAGTGCTTAAAAATATAAATATCACTATAAGGGATAAAACTTATACAAAATTCTTTTTAGTAGCTTTTATTTTCAATCTTGGATTTTCTTGCTTCACTCCTTTTGCTGGAGTATTTTTAAAAGATTTTTTTGCGTTTAGCCCACTTAAAATAGGTATATATATGACCCTGGTAGGTATTACCATAGCTGTAGCACAAGGATTTTTAGCTTATAAATTTATAAAAAAATATGGCGAAATAAAAATATTGCTCTTAGGTATGTTTATTGCCTCTAGTACTATTGCTGTCACTATCGTTTTTACTGGGATTGCAGCACTCGCATATATATCTGCTATAGTCATAGCTTTTGGAGTATCTTTGACCCAAGCCTCTATGGCAAATATCTTTTCAAAAAGAGCAGGAGAAAAGCAAGGTCTTGTTATGGGAAGCTATTCTAGTATGCAGGTATTTGCTATAGGACTTGCGCCACTACTAGGTGGTATAGCCTCAGCTTATAATGGATCTTATGCTGTAGCGCTCGCATCTTTTTTTATTTTCATAGCGTTTTTGATAGTTATTTTTTGGAAGGAAAAAATTGTTTATTAAAAACATAAGCATTGACAAAACACTCTATTTATAATATAGTAAGTATCAGCAAAGTAGGGAAGTCTCTACTGTAAATAAAAAGAAAGGGAATAAAAAATGTTTTCAATATTTCTGCGGCAGCTCCGTGACACTGTATTTGGACGAGACAACCACAAAGCACTTATTCATTGGTATGAGCTTACCAATGAACTTGAGGAGTCTATACTAGGCCATACCACTTTTGAGCTGGGGTGGAGGCCAGCTCGTGGGTCTCTTCTTTACAAAATAGAAAAGGAGCTAAAAGATGGAAAAAATATTATTGCTAATTATCAAGAAATTTACATCTTAATTATGGAAGCGTATATCAGTATAAGTAATTATGCAGATAGCTTTAAAATAATAGGAGATAGACTCCTAGAAGAAGAGGATGGTTCTACTTATTTTAATGGTTTTTTAGGAGGGAGACTTCTGAAGGAAACCTTAAGGGATCTAGATGCATTAAAAAGAATGGGGCCAAGAGTTGGTACTTTTCACAAGCATAGCAGTCAATACCTATCAGATCTCCAAAATAGATATTTAGAGATGCCACATACATCTGAAACAAATTAAACGAAACCTGCAAACAAAAGGGTGTCCATGATTTATCTTGGGCGCCTTTTCCTTTTTATGATATAATGCAAAAATATTATGTCAAAAGAAAACAAAAGCAATAAAATAGAAGGCACAGATAAAATAGTGATAAGGGGCGCGCGTACGCACAATCTTAAAAATGTAGATCTAGAAATACCTAGAAATAAAATGGTAATTTTTACTGGACTTTCTGGGTCTGGAAAGTCGTCCCTTGCTTTTGATACTATTTTTGCCGAAGGGCAGCGTAGATATGTGGAGAGTCTTTCGCCATACGCTAGGCAATTTTTAAATCAATTACAAAAGCCGGATGTGGACGAGATCTCAGGCCTCTCACCAGCCATAGCCATAGACCAAAAGACGCGTAGTAATAATCCACGCTCTACGGTCGCAACTATTACCGAAATATACGACTACCTGCGTGTGCTTTATGCACGTGTGGGTCAGCCTCACTGCGTGGAGTGTGGCCAAAGAATACAAAAGCTCTCTACCGAGGAGATCATAAATATAGTACTCGAAAAAGTAAAAGCAGTGAAGACCGAAAAGAAAAGTGTAAAGGGTGTGGAGTTTTCTTTAAATAATATAGAGATACTAGCACCAGTAGTGAGAGGGCGTAAAGGAGAATACTATCAGCTACTATACGAGATGCTAGGCAAAGGGTACACCGAGGCTATGGTAGATGGCGACAAGCATAATCTACGCGAACAGCTAATAATAGATAAAAATAAAAAACATAATATCTCGGTGATAATAGATGCAATAGGTATAGATGAAATAAAAAAAAGCACCAAGGATGCGCGCACAAGACTGTCGGAGGCTGTAGAGCATGCTCTGCATGAGGCATCTGGACTGGTAGAGTTTCTTATAGAAGGAGAGAGTACTGTGCTGTCTTCGCAGTTTGCGTGTAGCAATTGCGGCTTCTCATTCCCCGAGGTGGAGCCGAGGCTTTTTTCTTTTAACTCACCATACGGAGCCTGCGAAAGCTGTAACGGCCTCGGTGTAAAATATATCGGAGCCCTAGATGACTGCGACGACTGTGAAGGTAAAAGACTACGCAAAGAAGCTTTGAATGTATTTCTTATTTCTACTGAAAAAGAAAAAAGTAATATAGTCGACATCACAAACTTTTCTATAAAAGAAGCTAAAGAGTTTTTTGATAATCTGCATCTGACTGATAAAGAGCTAGAAATAGCAAAAGTAATCTTAAAAGAAATCACCACTCGTCTTATTTTTATGCTTGATGTAGGACTAGATTATTTGACTTTAAACCGCCGTGCAGACACTCTCTCGGGCGGAGAGGCTCAGCGTATAAGGCTCGCGAGCCAGCTAGGGTCTCAGCTAGTGGGCGCTCTGTATGTACTTGACGAGCCGACTATCGGATTACATCAAAGAGATAATGACAGACTCATTAAAACTCTTTTAAAGCTGCGCGACCTAGGTAATACTATACTCGTAGTAGAGCATGATGAAGACACGGCTTTTGCATCTGACTTTCTTGTAGATATTGGCCCTGGAGCTGGGGTACACGGCGGCTCGGTGGTTGTGGCTGGTGAGCTGGGTGCACTACTCACTGCACCTACAAACAAATCTAAATCTATAACGCTGGCATACCTGCGTGGTGAAGAAAAAATATTTGTACCAAAAAAACGCAGAGACAAGCAGCTAGGAGAAATAGTAATAAAAGGTGGAAATGTATTTAACATAAAAGATCTCAACACCAAAATACCACTAGGCAAGATGACTTGTATCACCGGAGTATCTGGCTCAGGCAAAAGTACACTCATGTATGAAATAATAAATAAAAATCTAGAAGCCAAGCTAGAAAAAAAGGCGAGGACTGCAAAAGTGTATAATTGCGAAAAGTTTGAAGGTGTGGAGGGTAGTCTGTCTCGCGTGGTCTTGATAGACCAGTCTCCGATAGGACGTACTCCCAGAAGTAATCCAGCTACCTATACTGGCTTTTGGACTTTTGTGCGCGATCTTTTTACACAAACAGAGGAGGCGAGGATAAGAGGATGGAAGGCGTCTAGATTTTCTTTTAATGTAGAAGGTGGTCGCTGCGAAAGCTGCCAAGGCAATGGAGAGATAGCTGTCGAGATGCATTTTTTACCGACAGTATATGTAGGCTGTGATGTGTGTGGTGGCAAGAGATTTATGAAAGAGACGCTCGAGGTAAAGTATAAAGGCAAAAATGTATTTGATATACTAGAGATGACAGTGGAGGAGGCTGCTGCTTTCTTTTACGATATACCAGCTGTGCATGACAGACTAGCCACGCTACTTGCAGTAGGCCTCGGCTACCTTCGTCTCGGGCAGTCGGCAACCACTCTCTCTGGAGGTGAGGCACAAAGAGTAAAAATATCCAGTGAGCTGTATCGTCCACATACAGAGCGTACTATATACTTGCTCGACGAGCCGAGTGTGGGACTACATTTTGAAGATGTAAAAAAACTAATAGACATACTAAATAAACTAGTAGACAAAGGAAATACCGTGATGATCATAGAGCATAATCTAGATATAGTAAAATGCGCCGACTGGATAATAGACATAGGACCAGAGGGAGGCATAGGTGGCGGCAATATAGTAGCGCAGGGCACACCAGAGTCTGTAGCTGCAAATGAAAAGTCATACACAGGAAAATATCTAAAGAAAATACTAAAGAGAGACAAAGAAAAGTAAAATATTTTAAATTAAAAATAGTATATACTTTAAACACATATGCTAGAAATATTTAAAACACAGATTTATACTGTACTCACACTCGTAAATATACTTTTCCTTTTTGCACTTTATAAAAAAAATAATGCCATCATAGACATAGCCTTTGGTCCATTTATTTTTATTTCTAGCCTCATAGGCTATTTATATTTTGCCCAAAATAATTTTAATATATTTAATTTTATTTGTATCACCCTTTTAGCAGCTTGGGCGCTTCGTATATCGTCTCGCATCTATATCAAAAATAAAAACAAGCCAGAAGACTTTAGATACAAAGCCTTTAGAGAAGAGTGGGTGCTAAAAGGTAAACATTATTTTATAGTACGCAGCTATCTTCAGATATTTTTACTACAAGGTTTTATAGTATTTTTAATGTCTATCACGCCTACCATTTTGTTTTATTTTCTTAGTTTAAATCTAATAAATAATATTTATACAAATATTTTATTTATAGTATTTATCAGCATGAGTGCTGTAGGACTTTGTATAGAAGCTATCTCTGATATACAGCTAGACAAATGGATAAAAAATAAAACTAATAGCGAAGAAAAAATAATGAAAACGGGACTGTGGAATTACTCTCGCCATCCAAATTATTTTGGTGAGTCTCTTTTTTGGCTAGGCCTCTCACTTCTTTCTAGTTTTATTTTTCTTGTAAATATTTATTATCTTATACTAGACAGAGGTGTAAATTTTGGCCTATCAAATTTTATACAAATGTCGCTAGTTTTAATTATTATTTTATTTGTTATAAACATTTCTTATACACTCATATTAAATCTACTACTTTTTGTCTCAGGTGTGCCTATGCTAGAGCGCAAATGGGATAGCATGAAACTCCCAGAATGGGAAAACTATAAAAATACCACGAGTCGTTTTATTTTAAAATATAAAAAATAATCACAGATGTGATACCCATCAAAAATGCTCCCCAAGCAATATCCACAGCAGCAAACTGCCAAGACCAATACTTTAGCGTAGCCATATTTGTAAGGTCATAAAATGCGTACATAAGTCCACCAAAAAGAGCGCCAGTAAGAAAGGCCTCAGAAACGGTCGATACGCGAGGTATCACAAAAGCGTATATAGAAAATGCTGCTACAATGTAGAAAAGTATTACTGCATTTGTGTTTACTACCAGTGATCCATTTACTAGATTGAGGCTAGCTCCTATTTTGCTATATATCCAGTCACGCATAATGATGCCAAGCCAAAGAAAATCGATAACTGCCATACTCACTGCACCGGCAGCCAAAGCCATTATTATTTTAAGCATAAAATTTTTGTTTTAAATATTTAATTTTGATTATTTAATATAAACTAAGTATACTACTTTTTATGCTTACACAAAACGAAATACAATTTTTAACGGAAAAGGCTCAAGATATTAGAGTGTCTATTATCGAGATGCTGCTCGAGGCAAAGTCCGGCCACACAGCGGGCCCGCTCGGTATGGCTGATATATTTACTGTGCTTTATGGCAAGGTGCTAAATCATGATCCTAAATACCCTCAAAAAGAAGATAGAGATAGGCTTATACTTTCAAATGGCCATATAGCTCCTGTACTTTATAGTAGCATGGCACATTTTGGCTACTTGCCTGTAGGGGAGTTGATGACATTGCGCAAGCTGGGGTCACGACTACAAGGACATCCACATAGAGAATACTTGCCTGGGGTAGAGACCTCTTCTGGCCCACTTGGATCTGGCCTTTCTCAGGCTATAGGTATGTGCTTAGCAGATAAACTGACAGATAAAATGGAAGACAAAACTTCTAGAAAATATTTTTACTGCCTGATGGGAGATGGGGAGATAAATGAGGGGCAGGTCTGGGAGGCGGCTATGCTAGCGAGTAAAAATAAGCTCGGTAATCTGATTGCAATAATAGACAGAAACAATATACAAATAGATGGCTACACTGAAGATATAATGCCACTCGAGCCACTGGATAAAAAGTGGGAGGCCTTTGGATTTGATGTACAAGTAATAAATGGAAATAATATAGAAGAAATATATAATGCCATAGAAAAGGCTAAGGCAGTTTTTAACAAACCATCATGTATTATAGCTCTTACTATACCTGGTAAAGGTGTGCCTGAATTTGAAAAAGATTTTCATTGGCATGGAAAAGCACCAAATGAAGAAGAGGCCAAAGTAGCCTTAAAGAGATTGAGATCTCTAAATGGAGAGGTTAGCGGACATCACGACTAATTTGTCAGATTGTATGCTTGTACAGCAAAGTCTTGCTTTCCCATTTTTATCAGTGCTTCTTTTGCTTTTGATACAGCCGCGCCAGTCCTATCGCAAGGGCTAAGACCTATTAAAGCAAATGCTTTTCTAGAGTAATCCGGAAAAAGGGCGGAGCTACAAGAAGTATAGCTATAGTTTGGACCCCAGCGATTTACCCCATTTCGCATATCCATATGCATAGCTTTATTTGCACCATAGCCCCCTGCATTATTAAAACCTTGAGCCAAGAAAAATAAAACTACTACCGTTTTTTCATCATTTGTATACCCGGTAAAAGCTGTGTCCATAGCCTTGCCACTCACATGAGATGATCCGCGCGCACCACCGACACGAGCATTACAAGACGGACTTCTGTTTCCAGAAGTTATACTAAGCCTTTTGCCAGTAAGACTACAAAGACGACTAGTGACAAATTTAAAACTATTTTGATAGCTTTCTTTGTCTGGGCAGCTACCACCCACATCCATGCCATAGCCTTCGCAGCCAGCTTTTACAGGGCCAGTAAAAGTATTTCTTGCGTCAAAACTTTCTGCCGATCTTTTTATCTCGGAGTCTGGTACTACACTTGATATTGCCGGAGCTCGGCTACCAGATCCAGAGTACCCACCTTCATACGTGTCATAATGCGGCGACTCTATGCCTGTTTTTTGATCCTGCTCATAAAACTCTTGAGCTGTGATTGGCTCTTTATATTCCCCAGCAGAGACTTCATCTTTGTTGCCATCGCTATATTTTGATATTATATTTCCGTTTTTATCTACATTTCTGGCGTCTGTGTTTATTATAAATTCATTTAGTTTTTTTTGTATTTCTGCTTGTGACAAAATATTATTTCCTAGAATAGGTGTTTTTATTAGAGCTGATTTTATTTCGTTTGATTTTAAATCTATGTTTCCGGCTGTATTATTAAAGTTTGGATTTTTATAT
>JAYWGA010000013.1:0-35195 GCA_043778525.1 bacterium | reverse complement strand
TTTGGTATACCACTCACCATACTGGGTGAGCAAAATAAATGGAGCAATGTGTTTGCCTGGATATTTTTGATAATTAAAAACTTTTATAAATTATATTTCATTAGAGTAAATTTCCCTGAAGTACTGGTACTAGAGGTCGGTGCGGATAAGCCTGGGGATATTTTATTTGCTAGTAGCTATATAAAGTCTGACATAGTTATACTCACAGCCTTTGCAGAAAATCCAGTACACGCTGAGTTTTTTCCAAATAGAGCAGCTCACCTGCGTGAAAAAAAATATCTAGTGGACTCTATAAAAAGCACAGGTACGGTAGTCTATAATGCCGATGACAAAGACATGACTGAGATGGCAATGGTCGCTAATGCTGCCGAAAAGATAGCCTTTGGTAAAAATGCAAAGCTATTTAAACTTATCACCACTACATTTATCTACGACGAAAAAGGAAAGGCAAAAGGCTCTAAAATAATCTTTGAATACAAAAATGAACTAGGTATATCTTTGCAGGGCAATATAGATCTGCTGGGAGTAGTGGGGGCTTCGCATGCCTACGGAGCGCTCGCTGCACTGACTGTAGCACACTCGCGGGGACTTGACCTTTTTGATAGCATTAAAAACATAGAAAAAATAGTTTTCCCGAAAAGCAGACTCAGAATATTTGAAGGAATAAACGGCTCTACTGTGATAGACGACAGCTACAACTCTAGCCCAAAGGCAAGCGAGCTAGCCCTCTCTGTACTGCAGTCGCTGATCACCAAAGGTAAAAAGATAGCAGTACTCGGACATATGGCTGAGCTATCTGCTGAGGCGACTGAGAGTGAGCATATAAAAATAGGCATGCTAGCTGGTGAGGTGTGCGAGATGATAATATTTATAGGTAGGTACAATGAATATTATCTGGAAGGCGTGCGCAAGACTAGGTTTAATTTAGATAATCTTTTTCTTTTTAATGAAAGTACTGAGGCGGTGGAGGTAATGAAAAATGCCATAAGAGAAAATGATATAATACTAGCCAAAGGCTCGCAGTCGGCAAGGGTAGAAAAGGTAGTAAGGGAAATGCTAGCAAATGCAGATGATAAAAAAGAAATATGCCGAGGAGAGAGTCAGTGGAAAAATAGATAAAATAATATGAGTAAAATTTTTGAAGCCATAAATAAAGCAAGCATAATGCATAAAGATCAGTACCGTAAAGGTGGTGAGGTCTTGCATGTATTTTCTCATCTTTGCTCAGTAGCGTTTTTGCTACTAGAGGAGGGCATAAAAGATGATGATATCATAGTAGCCGCTCTCATGCATGACTCTATCGAGGACATACCAAATTATACTTTTACAAATCTAGAAAATGACTTTGGCAAAAGGGTGATGAATATAGTGCAAGGTGTGACGGAAGACAATGATTTGTCATACAAAGACAAAAAAGAAAGCTATCTAGAAAACCTAAAACACTCGAGCGTAGAGTCGCTACTGGTGTCTCTGGCTGACAAAATACATAATAGCTACTCTCTAATAGACATGTGGAAAAACAAAGACACGCGAGATATAGGTATGAGTCTTTTTACCCTGAGGCAAGTGACTGAGACTAGGATAGATTTTCACCTAGGAGTACTTGCTGTCGCAAAGAAGTTTGAGAAGAATTATAAGAAAGCTCCGAGGGTTAAGAAGGTACTTATCAATAGACTAGAAAAAGAGGTGAGGCTTTTGAAGAAGGTGTTTGAGAAGGGGGATTAGTTTCTTGTTGTAAGTATGTTTCCAGAAGAATTATTAGTTTGCACTTTAATTGGCAAAATATTCCCAGAAGATATATTTCTTGCTTGTAGTTTTGGATGAAAGTAAGTTGTGTAATTTGTATAATTATAATTTCTAAAAACAGGTAATGGCTGACTAAAGTCATAGGTGTAGCTTTTATAAACAGGCAGTCTAAAAGAATTATAAAAATTATTAAAAAAGCTATTTGTGTTTAGATTTATATTTTGTGCTGGGAAGTTTACATTTACATTAACACTTGGCTTTTGAGCTACATTTATATCTATTGTATATACAGGTGCAGAGTCAAGAGGGCTGACATAAGCCGGAAAGACAGGAGTGTTTACAGTCGGGAAGGAGAT
Source organism: bacterium (assembly GCA_043778525.1). Classification (GTDB taxonomy): domain Bacteria; phylum Patescibacteriota; class Minisyncoccia; order Phycocordibacterales; family UBA5272; genus JBBQKQ01. The sequence goes on along the minus strand of JAYWGA010000013.1, from coordinate 33,093 downwards.
AGTGTTACAAATATGCTGCACAGTGTACTCTTGCATAAAAGGATTATAGTCTATTACATATTTACAGCCGGCATCAGCGACAAGACCCGAAATATCAGGCTTTGTCTTTGATGGGGCAAAGTATGCTCCCTTTGCAAAAGTGCTAGATACTGCAAAAAGTGAAAGTGTTATTATTAAAAGTGCTTTGTTTCGAATATTTTTCATATATGTATATTATATACTATTTATTTATATCTGTCAATAGATATTGTATTAAAAAATAGAAATAGAAAGGGCCGCACTTACGCGCGGCCCTATATTATTACAAACCCTTTACGGGTTCATTATAGTTCCAACAACTGTATCTTTTTCTAGTAGAAACAGTCGACTTTCAACACCTTCTTCCTTGATGCTGAGATGGTGGCATATTAAGCCACCTTCTCCTTTTGTGCAATTGCCATATCTTGTTATCACATCTTTTTCACCTACCATAGCAAATCCACTGGTAAGGGGAGCTACACATTGAGTTTGTCTCTCTCCACTACACTCAATCGACTGATATTCAGCCTTTGGCGCAGTCACGACAGCGGGTGTTTCCACCTTTGCTGCCGTCGGGGCGACATAGCCGCGATCGTCGAGGCGGGGGTTGAGGAGCCACATTGCAATAAGGAGCGCAATGATCACCAGCACTGCCGTGATCAACCTCCCGTCACGATGCAGTGGCATTTGCCCAAAGACTGCTTCGTCCTTTCCTTTGATGGTAGGTTTGGGTGCTTCGGCCGGAGCCGGAGGTGACTCAGGCCCAGACACGAGTGTCGCGATGGGCTGACCTGTTGCTGAAAAAGAAATATTCAGCACCAAGTCATCTGGGCCATTTACTTTTACTGGCCATTCTTGCCTGGGCATCACAAATTTTGCAATCTGTGAACTGTCTGCAGGAGACCTCACCTTTTTTGTGGGGCGAGCCGCAGTGGCCGGCTGTGCTGCTGCTGCAGTTTTTGCCACTTCCACTGCTTTTGCCATTGTATCGGCATCTGCGTTCATTTTTGCTTGTGTATCATCTACTGCCATAATGTGTCCTTTCGAGACAAAAGTTTCAAGGTGTTTAAGTGTTTGGCATTATTGCCGCACACTTCTTCTTATAATAGTATCATAAAAATAAATAAAGTCAATAGTTAAAGTATTAAAAAATATAAAAGAAATACAAAGGGCCGCACTTACGCGCGACCCTGAGCTGAGCTCTTGTCTTTTAGAAAAAGTAGCGACAAACAGCTGCCGTCACCGCTATGGCGTATACCCATAAAGGTATTGCCTTCAGCAGGTTGGCTGAAATTATCAGTACACTTACTGACATTTCAGTTGCAGTACCAAATTGCATAGAGATTTTTTTTGCAAAACCAACATTGGTCTTGCCTACGGCTTTATGGTCGTAGTAGTCCCAGTTTTCTGGTTTATGGTTCATAACATTTCCTTTCCTGGAAATATAAAGGTTTAAGACATAGGCATTGCCTTTGTCTCCTAAACATAATAGTATCATATATAAAAATAAAAGTCAATAGTTAAAGTGTTAAAATACAAATAAAAAAGGCGCGACCGGAGGTCGCGCCTTTGTTTGGTTTTGGTGGGCACAGAGTTTAGTCCGTGTCTACTTGCGATGCAAAGTCAGTTTCCTGACTATTTATCACAGTCTCCTCTAAGATGAAAGCTGCGATAGCATAATTGCCATCTTCAGCTTTTAGCACTAGCGCGTAGCTAGCATTTAAAAACTGATCTTCTTCACCGTAGGAAGCTATGTTTGCACATAGCGTTCCTCCGCCATTGCAGAGGACTTGCAGTATACTGTCCTTAGTATAGAAAGTGTAATACTCTCCATACCCTTCAGCCACTACACAATTTTTCTTTTCACTGCCATATTCACATGGAGTGATGGGTAGTGCCCGGTCTTCGGTTATAGCTACCTTGTAGGCAGCGATGAGCGAAAGATACTCGGGGGAATGAATGCGGCATGTTTCCACGTTGCCGCCAGCATCCAGGCAGCCGTAGTCATAGCTGCTCTGATTTGTATATGGCTGGACAAAAATGTACCAGCCAAGTGCCAAAACAATAACTGCGACCACAGCTCCGAAAAAAATTTTCAACATTTGCTCGTCCCTCATTTGAACCTCTTCTGCACAGCATTATTGCCTGCATACTGGGTTCCTACTACATATTATATTACTTTATATTTATTTGTCAAGAGTGATATGATGTGGTCTGATATGCTAAACTTTTATAAAAATATGATATCAAAATCAAGATTAGAGTCTTTTTCTGACGGTGTGATGTCTATAGTTATCACATTACTTGCCTTTGAAATAGCTAGCCCACTAAACAATAGCCTTAATAAATATGAGGGTTTTATCTCTGTGTATAATCTACTGCCACATTTTATGCTTTTCTTTTTGAGCTTTATTACACTAGCTCTAATGTGGATAAATCATCACAAAATACTCTCTAAAATAGAAAATCTCAGTACAAAAGTACTTTGGGTAAACTCTATTTTACTTATGTTTATAGCTCTGGTACCTTTTGCTACCACCTTTTTAGGCAAGAATCCAAAAAACGAATTTGCATTAGTTTTGTATAGCTTTATTATGATTATTATATCACTTATGTTTTCGCAGTTGGCTCGCTTTATGATAAAAGATCCACAAGAAAAAGAAGTCAAAAAAATATCTAAAAAAGATATTCTAAAAAAGAAATTTAAAATAAAATTAAAGCATGTTGGACTTTATTCTTATTTACTTGCTTTTATTTTTACATTGTTTTCACTCCCTTTCTCTTTATTTTTTGGTTATTTATTCATAGCTTTTCCTCTCGCTTTTTATATATTTTCCAAAAGATAAGCTGAGATAAAAGTTGTAAAATTTGCTATAATATAAGCAATGCAAAACACTGACAGCAAGACCAATCTCGAAGAAATAAAACAGCGCGTGGATATTGTAGATGTGATTTCAAACTATGTGCGCCTCGAAAAGTCGGGGACGCAGTTCAAGGGTCGTTGTCCTTTTCATAATGAAAAGTCGCCTAGCTTTTATGTTTCGCCTGCCAAAAACTTTTACCATTGCTTTGGCTGCGCTGCACATGGCGATATTTTTACCTTTACTATGAATATAGAAAATATTCCTTTTAAAGATGCGCTCAAACTAATGGCCGAAAAAGCTGGGGTCTCGCTTTCTACTTTTAAGAAAGAAGAAAACTCGCGTAGTTTTGAAATACTAGAAAAGGCAACTATCTTTTTTCAAAAAAATTTGCAAGAGAGCTTTGAGGCTAGAGGCTATGTCGAGGGTCGTGGTATCACAGCTGAGACTACACATCTTTTTCGTATTGGCTTTGCTATAAATGACTGGCGTACTCTGTATAGCTTTCTTTTAAAGAGTGGCTTTAGCGATGAGGAGATACTAGAGTCGGGCCTTTGTATAAAACATGAAAAAGGATTTTATGATAGATTTAGATCTCGTATTATGTTTCCCATTACAAATACTTCTGGTAAAGTCGTCGCTTTTACGGGTCGTATCATAGGACCAGATGCAAATAAAGAAAAAGAAGGTATAGCCAAATATGTAAATAGTCCAGAGACGAGCCTGTATCACAAGTCATCCGTACTATTTGGATTTGATAAAGCCAAAACCGAAATAGCCAAACAAAAAAAAGTGATACTAGTAGAAGGGCAGATGGACACAGTAATGTCGCATCAGGCAGGGGTCGTAAATACTGTGGCTATATCTGGCACAGCTTTGACTGAGGCACATGTAAATATATTAAAAAGATTTGCCGATACGGTAGTGCTGTCACTAGATACAGACAAGGCCGGATTTGAAGCTATGAAAAAGTCGGCGCAGATATCGCTATTTTATGATATGCATGTAGAAGGACTCGATATAGTCGATGCAAAAGATCCTGCCGATATTATTTGTGATAGTCCACAAGCCTGGCTAGAGATATCCCAAAACCCGATATCAATATTTAAACTACTCACTAAAAAGATAATAGAAGGAGAAAAGGAGGGTGACAATCTCAAGATAAGCCAGAGAATAAAAAAAGAAATACTACCAATACTAGCAAGTGTACGTAGCCAGATGTCACGCGAAAGTTATGCAAAAGATGTACAAGATGTGTCTGGTATAAAGTCAGAAAGTGTATTGGCTGAGCTTAAAGATTTAAACATAGCAAATGACCTAACTCAAATAGAGCAGTCAAAGGTATATATAAAAAAAGAAGAAACTGTAAAAAAAATAGTAGACATATCACTTTTATTTATTTCTACTTTTGTTTTTATAGAAAAGCTAAGCACCTCGAAGCAAGAAATGTTTAGAGATTTTCTTTTAAACATATTAAAAGATTTTGGAGATACCGAAATACTGGAAGTGCTAGAAAATGAAGATCTAAAAAACATAGAGCGCATAAAACTAGAAAAAGATATGCAGGAAAAAATGGTGAATAAAAATGAAGAGCAGCTGAGAGAGCTTATTTCTGAAAGCGTGTTTGTGGCTGTGCGTGGATTTTTGGAAAAAATCCGCGCAAGTACAAATATAAAAAATAAAGAAACTTTTAATGAAGAAAATTTTGTATTACTAAAAAAAATAAATAGTAAGCTAGACACTTTGAAAAAAGAAATAGAAAAGCTATAATAATAACATATGGAAAATTTATTTATTTATTTATTTTACTTTCTTATTTTTATTTTAGGTGCCTCACTTGCTAGCTTTATCTGCGCTAGTTATTTTAGAAAAAATAATAACGAAAGCAAAAAAGTAAAAAGTAAAAAGTCTTTTTGTGATAGCTGTGAAAAAACTCTTTCTTGGTATCAGCTATTGCCAGTGTTTTCCTTTGCAGCCTACCTTGGTAAGTGTAAAAACTGCAAAATCCCAATAAAAAAAGAATATTTTATCTGTGAGATTTTGCTTGGAGTTTTTGCGCTCAGTTTATTTGCATTTTTACAAAATAATTTAATTATTTTAATAAATGAAAATTTAAATTTATTTATAAATATTTTGATTACTTTTACTTTTAGTTTTTTGTTTGGTACTTTGACATATCAGGATTATAAAGAAAAAATGGTAGAAAGTGTCTATCTATATTTATTTATCCTACTCACTATTATTTTTAATTATTTTACAAATTTTTCTTTGTATACTTTACTATTCTTAGTATTTAGTTTTGTGCTTGCTTTTATATTTGCTAAAAAAGAAATATATTTTGGCTTTGCAGATTTGTTTTCAATTATTTCTTTATTCTTATTTTTTGGTCTCAGTTTTGGCATAAATATTTTTCTTTATAGTGTATGGATTGGGGCTATTTTTAGTATTATTTTTATGTTTATAAAGTACAAAAAATATGTAAAAAAACTTGAAATGCCTTTTCTGCCATTTTTATTTTTTGGTATCTTAACTTTTTTACTTTTATACAACATTTTTAACTTTTACATTATAGATATTTCATATATACTAGAATTATGGCAATTTATAATGATTTAAAAAAAAATAAATTAAACGCTTTTACTTTGGTAGAGCTTTTAGTGTGTATTGCTATCATAGCTATAGTCTCAGCTATCTCTATTTCTGCCTATCCCAATTTTTCTACACTGCTTGCTACTACGTCTGAGAGTTATAAACTATTATCTTTCATGAGAGAGACTCAGAGCTTTGGATCTTCCTCGGTAAATAACCCTGGCCAAAAAATGGTCTATGGTATGTCTGTGCAAATAGGAAAAAATGTCTCTAGAGTAGAAGTGATAAACCCTAGCAACAATACTACTGCATACTTTGCAAATCAAAATACCTTAACAGATTTAACAGGATTAAAAGATGTTTTTACTTTCAAAAAAAATTATGAAGTCTATGGCATATGTGCAGATGAAAAATGCAAAGCTTCTGGAAGCAGTTTGGATACTGTAGATAGTGACGTGAGCAAGGCTCTGATTTTATTTAAAAGACCAAATCCTGAAGCTAAAATAATAACTTTATCAGGCAAATCTGGTGAGACCAATGTGTATTCTCCAAATGATATTGCAAATCCAACCAAAGGACACGCCAGGCTTGTTGTTTTTATGCAAGATAAAAATAAAAAACAAGTTAATAAAAAAATAATAATATTATCCACAGGACAAATGTATGTACAAGATTAAAAATAAATTTAAAGCTTTTTCCCTTATAGAGGTAGTAGTTTCTCTGGCTATTTTTAGTTTTATTATCTCTATTGTCATCGGTACTTCTATAAGTCTAGTAAGAGCTCAGACTAGGGTGCAAGCTCAAATGTTTTTGTCTCAAAGTGCCCAAACTACCATAGAAAATATGTCTAGAAATTTGCGCTACGGTTATTCTTATTCTGGAAGTAGTGAAGAGGACTACAAGAGAAACGGAAATAATTTAATTTTAAATACAGATCAAAGATCTGCCGAAGTGATAAAGCAGTGCGTGAGAGATTTTTCGGGAGCGCAAATATGTACAAATGAAAATGGAGTCGTAGTACTGGCCAGCACTTCGGACATATCCATAAATATAAAAGACTCTCCCTTTGTATTATTTGAAAAACAAGATGGAAACCCAACTTCTTATGTAGATCAAAATGCTTATTGTGTGGAAGATTCAAAGCTTTATAAAATAAGCTCTTTTCAGATACAGTCAAATGGTGGCTTAAATTTTGAAAGAAGATGCAAAGATGGAGAAAATATGCTCCCAGAGGGTGTAAAATTAGATTTTATTTCCTTTGATATACTAGGTCAAAATTCTTTAAATCCAAAAAATCCAACTGTAAGAATAAAAATGAAATTGTCTAGTGAGCTCGGGGGTAGCCTACAAATACAGACTACTGTCACACAAAGGCTAATACAAATATTATAAATATGAAAAATAAATTAACTACAAAACTGAAAACTTTTACAATAGTAGAAACCCTTATAAGTATCCTAGCTATTTCTATTATGCTAGTAGGTCCGATTACCTTTGTTTCAAAATCTTTTAAATATGCTAGTTTTACAAAAGATAGAATAATAGCTATAGCTTTATCTCAAGAGGGTTTAGAGCTCATGACATCCCTGCGAAATGGATCTACAGATGCTGAGTTTGTGGATATCGTCACAGACGCAGATTGTGGAGCCAGTGTTTGTAGTATAGATTGGAATGGCTCTAGCGACACACCTACCTTAAAAACCTGTGTAGAAAATTCTTGCGCTCTTTATACACTGTCATCTGATCCTAAAAGCTCTTATAGGCATGGATTAGGGGATACTCCTACTAGTTTTTTTAGAGAAATAAGTATTGAAGATAACGGAAATGAAATCTACACAGTAAGGTCTAGGGTTTATAAAGAAGTGGATAGCTCAGATATTCCAGTGGAGATTACTTTAAAAAAGAATATATCACTTTTCAATAAATAAATATGAAAAAAAATAAACAAAAAAAAGCTTTTGTATCGATGTTTGCAATATTCTTTTCAGCTATCATAGTTTCTATTTTGACTGGAATGTTTGCTCTCTTGATCAAACAAATAGAAATTTTAAATATAGACACATCCTCTTTTCAGGCTTATTATGTGGCAGATAGTACTTTTGAATGCCTTGCAAAGAAAGAAAAAATAGCTACTGGCACAAAAAGCTTTTTCCTACCAGGCAACTCAGCCGGTCTAGGAGACTGCTCACTAGCAAATGATCTAAGTATTACAGAAGTTTCTGACCCTTTAAAAACAAATGCAACACAAATAACTTCTATAATAAAATACGATGTAATAACCGACACTGGATTTTTTTGTGGTACAGCTGAAGTGACAAAACAAATAAATACTGAAAAAAACAATACCATGTTTATAGTGGGGCAAGACAGGGACTGTGGTGATGATAGTCTTGAAAAGGTGATAGAGAGAGGTATAGACTTTTTTTATTAGAAATAAAAAGTTGAAATGTGTTAAACTTATGTTAAGTATATGAAAGATCTTTATCAAAAAGAAAAGCCCTCTTTAAACATGTCAAGTGCGACTTTTAAAAATTGGGAAAAGACCGGTAATTTAAGCTTGATGATTGATGAGAAAAATAAATTAAAAAATAGAGCAAATAAAACAAATTCCGTTAAAACTTTTATACCAGATGAATACATTAAAGTAGATGAGAGTTTTTTAAGTATATTGAATTTTTGCCACTTAAAAAAAATTGATATCTCTGCTGCCACTTTCTTATTGGCTTTGAGACTGCTTACAATAGAAAATATTTTAAAAGAAATTAGTTTTTTAGAATTAAGTAAGATAGAAAAAGTTAATTTTAAAAATAAACAAATTAAAATTGAAATTACAGACTGGTATAAAAATGTTTGTCATTTGGTGGATGAAGAAGCTTTTACCTTTTTTAAAAATATTCCTTTGAAGAACGGAACAGACATTCTAGGTGCCTTTTATCAGTCATTATTATTAGAAGGTGTAAAATCAAAAAATGGATCTTACTATACCCCCGAAAGCATAGTAAGTGATATAGTAAAAGAATTTGTTAAACCAGATTCTAAAGTCTTTGACCCTTGCTGTGGATCTGGGCAGTTTATACTTGCTTTTTCGAAAATAATAACAGATCCAAGAAATATTTATGGAGCGGACATAGATTCTATTGCAGTTAGGATTGCCAGGCTCAACATTCTTTTACAGTATAGACAAATAAATTTCTCTCCAAATATTGTTTGCAAAAATACTCTTTTAGATATTGGTAATTTTGATTTGTTTAGCTTAAATGATGAAAATATAAAAGACTTTGATGTTATAGCAACAAATCCACCATGGGGTGTTCATTTCTCAAATGAAGAAATTGTAGAATTAAAAAAGAAATTTCCTGAAATAAATTCTCTAGAGTCATTTTCATATTTTATTAAAAAAAGTGTTGATCTATTAAAAGATGGAGGCGCTTTATCATTTATTCTGCCAGAATCAATTTTAAATGTTAAAGTGCACAATGACATTAGGAAATATATTTTAAATAATACAAAAATTAAAAAGGTTGTTCACTTAGATAGGGTTTTTAAAAATGTGTTTACACCTGTTGTTAGGCTAGATTTGTTGAAAAGCAATAACAGGGGTGATATTTTTATTCAAAATGGTGATAATCACAAAATTAAGCAATCTGAGTGGCTAAAAAACCAAGACTATATATTTGATATACATTCAAAAGATTCAGATCTTAAAATAATTGAAAAAATATACGCCACTAAGCATATTACATTAGAAGGTAATGCTGACTGGGCACTTGGAATCGTCACAGGAGATAATGAGAAGTTTATAACATCTAAAAAAGCAGATGGCCAAGAGCCTATATACAAAGGTAAGGAAATAAATAAAATAGTTTTTTCTTCTCCTGCAAATTATATTGAGTTTAGACCTGAAAGTTTTCAGCAGGTAGCACCCGAAAAAAAATACAGAGCAGAAGAAAAACTCGTCTATAGATTTATATCAAAGTATCTAGTCTTTGCTTATGACGATCAGCAAAGACTAACTTTAAATAGTGCTAATATAGTTATTCCTAGAATAAAAAACTATCCGATAAAAGCAATTGCTGCAATATTAAACTCTTCACCATATCAATTTATTTTTCAAAAAAAATTTTCAAGTATTAAAGTTTTAAGAAATCAAATCGAAAGCTTGCCTATACCGATTTGGAAAGATGAAATTATTTCAGAAATTATAAATCAGACCGATGATATTATTTTAGGAAAAGAAAGTTTTGATAGATTAGACAATTTTATTATGAAAAATTTATTATTATCTGATCAAGAAATTGATTATATAAAAAGCTTTAACCAAAAATAATATGCAAATACTTAAAGAACATCTGGAAAGAATAGTAAATTCATTATCAAAAAAAGATAAAGATAAATTAACAAATAGATTAGATGACCTTGTGTCTGTGTATCCTTTTAATGAATATGAGTTTATCATTTCTAGCTTATTAGGATTGAAAAAGATTACTCTAGATGATTATTTGGAAATAAGGGATGAGTATATATCTAGAAATATGTATCTATATATTTTCGAAATTTCAGCACCTCGTGGATTTGGAGAGCAATGGGCTCAAGGTCATTTAAAAGAAATAGCCCCAGAACTAATCAAGCCTACGAAAAAAATAGATGAATCATATTCCGGTGAGTATGATTTCTTATGTAAATCTAAAGATGGTTTAAATATTAAAATTGAAGTAAAAGCTTCAAGGGCTGTTGATTTTGAAAGCCAAGAACCACTCTATGTAAAAGCACTTTCATGGGAATCAAAAAGCTCTTTTGATATGAATTTTCAACAAATAAAACCAAAATGTTGCGATGTTTTTGTGTGGGTGGGAGTATGGAGAGACGTTATAAGATACTGGGTCTTGTCCTCGGACGAAGTAAAATCAAATAGGTATTATTCAGCTGGCCAGCATAGGGGAAATACAGGAGAAGGCCAGCTGCACGTAAAGCGTGATAATATAAAAACATTCGCAGCTTATGAGTCTAAGCCAAGGGATTTGGTTGAAAATATTTTAAAGGCTTACGAGAGACAGCATTATAAAAAGTAATTTATCACAATATTATTTTAAAAAACTTTTAATTAGTTTTATGTCAGTTAAATCTTTTTCTCTACCAAGTGCTTTTTTAAAATCAACTACATCTAAAAGATTTGAAAAAGGTATATCATTTATAATATCAGATTTTTTTATAACCTCATTTATATTTGGCTTATAATTTTCTAGTGTCACCATGTCAGTACTGGCTTCTACATTTTTAAATACTAAAACTTCAAAATCAATTCTTTTTTGTACTTTTTGCCAGTCTCTTTTTTCTAGTTCTGCTTGTAGCTTTTTTGTGATTAACAAATCTATATCACCATGAGGACGTAAACTATGAGCAGACAGCACTCCACCGCCGACAACGCAGTATTCCCCGAGTGGCAATTCTAGAGCCTTTACTTCATTAAAAATATTATCTTTTTCAATAAGCATAAATTTGCGGAAACGGGGAGATTCGAACTCCCGAGGCCTTTTACAGCCTGCCTCTTTAGCAAAGAGGTACAATCGACCACTCTGACACGTCTCCAATATTTTATATTATATCACAAAATTATATTTTTTGTGTTATTATGTAAGCAAATGTCTATAATACAAAACAGAAAAATAGGACTGGAGTTTAAAATCACTGAGAGGCTAGTTTTTGGGCTGGAGTTACTCGGACCTGAGGTAAAGTCTCTGCGTAGCAGTCTCGGATCTATAGATGGCGCCAGAGTGATAGCAAAGGGTGGTGAGCTTTTACTACTTGGGTGTTTTATACCTGTCTATCAGCTAAAAAATAATCCAAAGCTAGATGCCTATCGCGTGCGTAGAGTGCTAGCTACTAAAAAAGAAATACAAAGATTAGCCACGCTAAGTACGGGCACCAATTTACATTTTTTTCCGATAGCTATATTTATGCAGGGTAGACTAATGAAGCTAGAAGTGGGCATAGGTACAAAGCTACAAAAACATGACAAGAGAGAGATTTTGAAAGAAAGAGATTTGAGTAGGAAAGGTTAAGTGTTAAATGTTTACTAAAAATTAAATAAAAATGAAGATGGGCGGAGGCTTTAGCCTCCGCCCATCAATTTTTTATATGCTCAGGCTATCTATAAAGCCTTGAGTCTGTTCCAAAAGCCAAATAATGGATAAGGTATAATCTTTTGATTTTTCAATCTCAGTATAAAAAACCTGAAGAGAAGCTTTTTCCTTTTTGCAAATCTCAGCCTCAACTTGTTTACAAGCAGAAGTGGTGATAAAAAGAAGTCTCTCTTTTTCATGTTTTATTTCTTGAATAAGATCCTTGATAGCAGCCTCTAGTATTTTTTCTTGCTGCACTAGTTTACTGATATCTTTAGGTGTTGGGGCTTGTCCATCATTTAGCTGGACAAGAATTTCTTCAAAAATATCCGCTTGGATCTTTCCTTCTGTAGAAGCCTTGTATAAAGCTGTTTTCCAAATTGGAAGACCTTCTGCCTCAGTAGATATTGCACCAAAAAAAGAAAAAGAAAGAAAGAAGGTGATAGCCAAAATAATACGATTAAGCATGGTGAATCTCCTTTTTGTAGGCACATGGCCTGTTGGTTTCAGAAAAAGAGCAAGGGTCTTTTCACTCCTCGTTGTATTTGTAAATAATACATCTTTTGTTGCTAAAAGTAAATTCTTTTAAAACTCTTCTATCGTTTTTGTCACCGGTGGGGCAAAGTCGCCAAACTGGCGATCTATCGATACGAAAGTAGTTTTCCTATCATCAAAGTGCAGCTTTACTCCACCTGTCGGTCCATTTCTGTGTTTTTCAATTAGTATCTCGGCTTCTATCGGACCGTCCACTCTGTCTATGGCTGACTTTGTCCTGTCTTCACGATGTATAAACATCACCACATCGGCGTCCTGCTCTATCGAGCCTGAGTCGCGTAGGTCAGATAGTTTTGGCTTGCCACCTCTGGCCTCCACGGCACGTGATAGCTGTGAGAGGGCGACCACTGGCACATTAAACTCCTTTGCTATACCTTTAAGAGACCTAGATATTTCTGTCACTTGATTTACCATTGAGTCATAGTTTTTGACAGAGGACATGAGCTGCAAATAGTCGACTATCACAAGACCAATAGGCGCCTTTGACATCATACGGCGTATCTTGCTGCGCATACCGACAGTCGAGATGGCTGGCTCATCATCTATAAATATCGGTGCAGCCGAAAGACGATTTAGTGACTCTTGCAAATGTGCCCATTCGCTATCTTGCAGCTTTGAGCCAGTGCGTAGCTTCCAGGAGTCCACGCGCGACTCGGCAGAGACTAGCCTGTCTACTAGCTGCTCTTTACTCATTTCCAGTGAAAAAAAGGCCACAGGTATCTTTGCTCCGACCGCTGCATGGCGTACAAAGTCGAGCGCTAGTGAAGTCTTTCCCACTGATGGGCGAGCAGCAAGTATGATGAGATCAGATTTTTGAAAGCCAGAAAGTAAATTATTTAATTCTTTAAACCCTGTCGTCACACCACGCAGTTCACCGCTTTTTTCATGCATACGCTCTATACGCTTCCAGGCTTCTTCGAGTGTGTCTTTTATTTCTACAAAAGATTTGCGTGCGGAGGTTTCTCTTTGTGTCACATCATACACCGCTTTTTCTGTTTCTTCTAGTATATAAGCCAGTTCTTTATCTTCTTGAAATCCTAGCTCGCCTATTTTATGTGAGGCACTTATTATTTGTCGCAGCGTGGCTTTTTTATATATATCTTTTGCAAAAAACTCAGCGCTACTACTAGAGCTCACGCTACTTGCTATGTCGGCTATATAGTCGGGTCCTCCTACACCATCCAGCATCTTACTATCTTTTAGTTTATTGGCTACCGTGAGCGCATCCACTGGATCATGTTTTTCAAATAGCTCAAGTATAGCCTCGTAGATTATTTTATGTTTTTCGGCATAAAAGTATGCAGGTCTAAAAAAAGGCATGATGTCATGCAATACCTCAGGGCGTATAAGAATGGAACCGAGCATAGCTATCTCAGCCTCTAAGTTTTGGGGTGGCACTCTGTTTTTCTTTTCCAGATTTCGCTCCATATTATTGGTGCTTATATTTCCTCCTGCTGTGCTGTTTTTGTAATCTATCATAATTTACTTATTTATAAGTAAATTATAATACAGAAAGACTGGAAACATGCTATCGCGAAAGTGTGAACAATTTGGGGAGCGCGGGGAAAAGTTTTTGGTCAAAAACTGTTTGATTTTTATGCGTTTTTGTGTTATTGTACTTTTTAGTGGGCTTGGTAATGACTGAGCTTGGAAATCTTAAATCTTAATCTAACATGAGGAGTCTACATAATGAAAAAAGTTGAAAACATGACTGCCACCGCAATGCTTTATGAATTTTGCCGCCTTCAAGATGATGAAGCGACAAAAACTATCGAGTATGCGCTAGTGCAGCTAGCAGGTGAACTCGAAGGTGGGCAAAACCTGATAAGGGCCGCTCTTTTGAAATATCGTGCAGAGATGCCAAAGAATCCTTCAGCAGAAGAATTCTATGAGCTTGTGTGTGCGCTGGCAAATGCGCCATTTGCAGGCATTCGTACTGACGACAAAAGTGCTTGGAAGCATTTTTCTGAAGGTGCTTTCGATCAGTGGTGTTCTCGCAAGAATGCTCCGAGGATAAATGTTAGGCGGCACTTTATGTGCATTATTCTTGACGAATATCTCGAATGCGGAATGCAAAGTGGACATGGGCGTCTGGCAGATGCTATTCAGAGATGTGGTGGGGATCCTCTCTTTAATACACCTTTGTATCTGACTGTGGGAGATCTTTCCACGGAGGATTGAAATAAATTGCATGCTATACAGCGTGCGAAAAGCGCGGCCCCAAAGGGCCGCGCTTTCTACTGTATAATTTGTTATTAAATACAAACTCAAAATTTTTCGATACTTTATTAATTTGCAGTTTTTTGATATGATTTAAATATATGTTAAATTCAATAAAAAATGCTTACAATAATACAAAAAGAAAAGTAGCTGAAAAAGCTATGGAAAAGATAGACTTTAATGATCCAAAAGTAAAAAAAGCTATGGAAGAGCAAATAGAAAAAATGGGAGTGCCACCGCAGTTTAAGCAAATGTTTAGCAAACTTATGGCAAATAATCCACAGCTCTTGATAAAAATAGCCAAAGAAACCGAAGAAGAAATGAAAAAAGGTAAAAGCCAAATGGCAGCAGGGCAGTCGGTGATGATGAAATATCAAAACGAGCTGCGTGCTGCGATGAAGTAATCTTTTAGGTTTTTTAAAATAAAAAAGTGATAAAAAATAAAATTTTAAATAATAAAAAAAACTATCTAGACTCAGCTTCAGCTGTTCCTGTGCTACCTGAGGCACTTTTAGAATTTGATAAAGTGTCGAAAGAGATTTTTGCAAACTCGTCATCGGTGCATACGCTCGGTGAAAAGTCACGGGAGCACTTAGATCAAATAAGAAAAGATTTTGCGAGGGTGGTGAGGTGCCGTAAAAATGAAATGCATTTTGTGTCTAGCTCTACCGAGGCAAATAATATTTTTATAAAAGGTGTAGTTTTAAAATATTTAAATAATACAAATAAAGAAAAAAATGTAAAAGTACCTCACATTATTACCAGTCTGTGCGAGCACTCGGCTATCTTAGAGCCCATTTTCTATTTGCAGACTTTAGGTGCAGAAGTCTCATTTGTAATGCCAAATAAAATAGGAAAAATAGAAGTAGAAAATATAAGAAAAGAAATAAAAGAAAATACAGTGCTAGTAGCACTCTCGAGCGTAAATAGCGAAACAGGCACAGTGCAAAATGTACGAGAAATAGCGAGGGTGTTAGAAAATTTTGCCAAAGAAAATTCACAAAATAAATTGCAAGAAAAACCCTTGCTATACATAGATGCCTCTCAAGCCGCTGAGTACGAAAGCATAGATGTGGGTGCGCTGCTTTGTGATGGCATGTGCTTTGGAGCTAGAAAGCTAGGCGGTATAGCAGGCTCAGCCGCGTTATTTGTAAAGAAAAATATAAAACTAGAGACACTCATACATGGCGGAGGGCAAGAGGGAGGCATCAGGTCTGGCACAGAAAACATAGCGAGTCTCTCAAGTTTTTTAAAAGTACTGCAAGCCTCACAAAACAAAAAAATAAAGCAAGAAAATATAAATATAGTCTCCGAGCTACGGGCATATGCGATAGAAAAAATAGAGCAAGCAATAAAGGAAAATAACAAAATAAAAATAGAGCTACTGGGTGATGTAAAAATAAAAAATAGAACGCATATACAAAAGTTTTTTAATATATTTAAAAAACAAATTACACAAAAGTATTTTGAAAACGCAGCGCCGCATATACTGCTCATACATACACCAAATCTGCTTGGTGAAGAATGCTTACTGCGACTAGATGCAAAAGGTATTTGTGTATCCACTGCTTCGGCTTGTAGTATACTCGAGGGCTCAGGATCAAACTTTTTAAAGTCAATGGACAGAGAAAATGATGCAAAAGAAACGATACGAGTTTCCTTTTCAAAAAATAATACTAAAAAAGAAATAGATTATTTTGTAAAAACCCTCGCAGAGATATTGGAAAAGTATCAAAAATAAAATAAATATTATATAATAGTTTGATGTTAGAAATATTTTACAGCCTACCTTTAACCCCTCTACATATCTCGGTATTACTTTTTACCTTTTATTGGATTATAAAATCAGATCACGCGGGATTTAAATGGATACTCGGAAAGTCAGAAACCTTAAAACAAACAGATTTAGATAAATATCACAAATTTGTATTTTGGGGTTTGCTAGCTATGATAGCCACTGGCTTACTACTCTTGGCACAAAAGCCATACAAAATAGATGATTTTAATTTTAAAATAAAAATGTTTTTTGTGTTTTGCCTTTTTATAAATGCTATAATAATAGGCAAGCTTATGAATATAGCCGCAGAGAAGTCATTTAAAGATATTTCAAAATCACAAAAATTTAAATTGATTTTGTCAGGCAGCGTTTCTACTTTTTGTTGGCTTGGTGCATTTTTATCAGCCACTATTTTTAAATAAATTATGAAAAAACTTTTAAAATTATTATTTATTTTTTATATAATATCTTGCTTTGTAAATATTACTTTTGCGCAGAATGTAAATACTGACTCCAGCAGTACAAAATTAGAAGCTCTTTGGTATTATACCGAAAGCCCGAGATCTCGCGAAAGTTTTTTTAAGCATTCTGAAAAAATAGACATATTGGGTTCTCAGGTATATTTTTTGTCATTTAATGGGGCTGTGTCAGGTGAGGTGAAAGCCGACATACTAGCCGAATCGAAAAAGCAAAATATAAAAGTAATGCCGCTGCTAGCAAATATAGTAAAAACAAAAAATGGAGAATACTTTAGCCAGCCTATAATGAATGACTTTCTGGAAAACACAGAAAACTGGCAAAAAGTGTCTAAATTTTTAAAAGAAAAAGCTATTAAAAATAATTATTACGGATACCAGCTTGACCTCGAAAATATAAACATAAAACAAAAAGATAATTTTATAGCTTTTGTAGAATATCTTAAAAAAGATTTTGAAAAAGTAAATTTAAAGCTCTCAGCTGCTATCGTTTCTAAAATATCTGATAATCCAAAAGATTATAAAGCAAGTTATTGGAATAATTGGGCTGCAGTGTATGATTATAAAAAGCTAGGTGAGATACTCGACTTTGTATCGGTAATGGCCTATGATCAGCCTCAAAGTCCGGGTCCGGTAGCTACACTCGACTGGTCTAAAAAAGTAATGGACTACACAATCACACAAATATCAAAAGAAAAAGTTTCTTTTGGCATACCGACATATTCTTGGGTATATAGAAGTGAAAAGCTTAAAAACAAGAAGATGCATTTTAAAATGGTGGATTATGGACTAGTAAATACTTGGAAAGCTCAAGAAGAAAAGCAAAAGCTTATAAAACTTTCGGCAGATGGGTACAAAAAAGCCTATGCAAATTATTGGACTACTGGTAGTGGTATAAATGAAAAGTATGGAAATATTTCTTGGCTTTCTTATAATTTAAATGGTAAAAATTATACTATTTGGTATGAAGACAAAGCCTCTTTTGACAAAAAATATAATCAAATAAAAGATGTAGGTATAAAAAGCTTTTCAGCTTGGGTACTTGGTGACGAAGATCCAAAAATTTGGGAAAGTTTGTAAATGTAATTGTGGTATAATTTAATTATATGAATGAAAAAGAATTAAATCAAATAACAGACTTTTTGTATGAAGTTGGCATGCTGCAGCATACACCTAGGAGTGGTTTTCAATTTTTAGGTTCCGGATCACAAAGTGTGGCAGAGCATTTGCATAGAGCTTCAGCTATAGCATACACCCTTGCCCTTATGGCAAAAGTAGAAAATCCATACAAAGTAGCAACCATGGCAATTTTTCATGATATATCCGAGTCTAGGATATCCGATCTAAACTATGTACATCAAAAATACAATACAAGACTAGAAGACAAAGCTCATGCAGACATAGTTGATAGTTTTCCTTTTGGAGAAGATTTAAAATCTTTAATAGATGAATACGAAAGTAGAGAAACTGAAGATTCAAAACTAGTAAAGGATGCAGATAATTTGGAATGGATCATGTCTTTAAAAGAGCAGGTGGATATAGGAAATGAAAGAGCTAAAGAATGGTTGCCTAGCGCTATTGCAAGGTTGAAAACAAAAGAAGGCATATCTTTGGCTGAAGTTATAATGACTACAAGGTCAGATAGATGGTGGTTTGGAGATCCGACTGATGGCTGGTGGGTATACAGAAATCAAGATATTAAAAAATAAACTTGCAAGATTTTATTTTGAAGAATATACTAAAATTATGATAAATATAACAAGTAAAAACTTTGAAATTACTGACAGTATAAATACTAAAATCAGACAAAATTTAGAAAAGTTATATAACTTAATAAGTGCTGATGCTGGGCTAGATGTAGTCCTAGAGCGCACGACAAATCATCATAAAAAAGGTGATGTATACAAAATACATTTAGTAGTAAAAGCGGGATCTCGTAGATACAATGCCGAAGTGCATGGTGAAAATATATATAGCCTCATAGATGAGCTACAATTAAAAATAGAAAGAGAAATAAAAGAAGGTGGCGAAAAGAAAAGGGTAAAAGATAGAAACTTTGCTAGAAAAATAAAGAGTGTTTTAAAAAATATAAACCCTTTTGGGCGTGACTAAAATGTGTGGTAAACTAATAATATATGGACAAAGTAACTATACTCGTAAATCTAAATTTTATTATTGCTACTTTCGCACTTTTATTAGAAATTATTTTAGTATTATTACTGAGTTTTTTTGCTTTCTATTTTTTATCAAATAGTTTTAAGAATAAAGCTGATAGATTTCTTAGGAGAGATTTAAGAGCTCATAGATACAATTTTGATAAATTATATTTAATGTTTGTTTTTGTTTTTTCTTTATTTTCGGCTGCCATGACTTTGTTTTATTCGGAATATCTCGGTATCATACCTTGCGCCCTTTGCTGGTTTGAAAGAGTTTTTATGTATGGGCTCGTAGTCATATCAGCTACTGCATTGTACACTAGGAGTGAAGTGGAATATAAAAGCGTAGTAAAATATATTAAAAGCTTTGCTGTACTTGGGGCTATTATAGCTTTGTATCATCATGTTTTGCAGATTACGGCCCTCTCAAAAGATTCGCATTTACCTTGCCCTGTATCGGGCGGTGAATGCTCTAAAATGATTATATTTGAATATGGTCATATTACTTTCCCTTTGCTTGCTTTTATAGTATTTTCTTTTTTTATTACACTACCATTTTTTATTAAGATTTTACAAAAAAATAATTAAAAAAATAACATGCTTAGAAGTTTAAAAATAAATACTACTAATTTTATTAAGAAAATATTTGGAGAAAAAATATTTCTATTCTATCATTTTGCCCTTGCTCACCTTGCAGCATTTTATTATAGATATCCGTCTAAAAAAATGCTAGTCATCACCGTGACGGGTACAAAAGGTAAAACCTCCACCCTAAACTTTCTGTGGCATGTGCTATCGGCTGGCGGGTATAAAGTGGGGCTCATTACTACCGCAAATATAAAAATAGGCGATGAAGAAATGATGAACTGGTATCATATGACTATGCCTGGGAGATTTTTGCTACAAAAAATGCTAAGCAAAATGGTAAATAGTGACTGCGACATAGCACTAGTAGAAGCTACCTCAGAAGGTATAAAAAACTCTCGTCATATAGGGGTATTTTATGATGCAGCGATATACACAAATATATTTCCTGAGCATTTAAAATCTCATGGAGGTAGTTTTGAAAAGTATAAAGAAACTAAGGGGCAATTATTTAAAAGGCTATCCCTTATGCCTAAAAAAACTTGGTACAATAAAATAACTCAAAAAAACGAGGAGGTAGAAAAAGTGCTAATAGCAAATGCAGATACAGATAATTCTGAGTATTTTATAAGCTTTCCGGCTTATAAAAAAATAACTTATGGGCTAAATAGTGGCGAGCATAGAGCTCATAATATAAAACAAGATGCTAGCGGCGTATCTTTTGACCTAGAAAATATGCACTTAGAAATACCTATCATAGGAGTGTTTAATATTTATAACGCCTTGCCAGCTGTACTTTTTGCAAAGCACTTGAAAGTGTCCGAGGATAATATTTTGCAAGGTCTTAAAAATTGTACCGTGATACCAGGCCGTATGGAAATGATAAATGTTGGGCAGGATTTTACTGCTATCGTAGACTATGCTCATGAGGGAGTGTCGATGAGACTAGCTTTAGAAGCGGCGCAAAGTGCTAAAAAGACGGTAGAAAATAAACTGATAGCAGTATACGGTGGAGATGGTGGCGGCAGAGATCTTTTAAAGAGGACTACAATGTCAAAGGCAGCGTATGATCTGGCTGACTATGCCATAGTCACACTCTCAGATCCATTTGACGAAGATCCACAAAAGATAAATGACGATGTGGTATCAAAGCTGATAGGCTTTGGTATGAAGCTTGGCGAAAATGTATTTGAATATATAGACAGACGTGATGCGATAGCAAAAGCAGTGAGTCTAGCAAGTCAGGGGGATGTGATACTGTTTGCAAGCAAAGGGGCAGAGCAGTCGATAATGTTTAAGGATAAAATAGTGCCATGGGATGATAGGGCAGAGGTCAGGAAAGCAATAAAAGATAAACTTTTAAATAACATTGACAAAAGTATATAATATTGTATACTTAAAATATAATAATTAAATCTTTATGTTTACTATATTAAAATGGTTTCTAAATATAATACTGGCTATCATAGCTATGTACTTTTTTATACTTGCCTACAGTTACTTTAAAAATAACTTTAGTTTTGATGGTGTAAAAAATACTATAAATAGTACGGGTAGTGTAAATAATTTTAAAAATACAAATTCAACAAATACAATAAATAGTGCATCAAATAATTTTGTATTTTTTATGAAAGACTTTTTTCAGCCGCATTTTGTGTCACCTCTAACTGTAGTGTCTGGTGAAAACACTCTCCAAGGTTTTCAAATGCCTCAGCTTCCAGCTTATACTTTTAATGCAGAACAAAGCTATCAGAACTATATGAGAAATATAAACCAAAATACAAATTATCTACCAAATCAAAATAACTATCCAAACAATAATAGCTTTTACAATGCTAGCACTAGCTATAATTTTTTGAAACAAACACTACCAATGTTATTTCCTAGTTCTTGGATGAATTAAAATATTTAATCTTATTTTACTGAAGACTTTTTACACGCACTTTAATATTTCTATCTTTATCTATTTTTGGTAGGCGTATTATGAGTAGTCCATGTTTTTCTACAGCTTCAGCTTCGTCCACTGCTATGTCAGCAGGCAAGTCCACAGTACGTGAGAAGGATCCCCAGTATAGCTCTTGTACTAGATATTGATCTTCTTTGATGTGGTTATTTGCCTCTCTTTTGCCAGATATAGTGATACTACTGTGGGTAGTCGATATTTGTAGATCTTCTGGTTTTACTCCAGCTATCATGGACTCTATTATTATTTCTTTGCCAGTTTCGTATACATCTACCGACAGCTCACCCACTTCCATTTCCTCATTTTCTTCGCGATATTTTTTACCAGTTTTTACTTTTACCAAAGTCTCTTCGGCATAGTCTTGCTCAAAGTCTTCGTCTTCTTGTCTCTCTCCGTTTCCAAATCTTGAAAATATATTCATAAGTTTTTATTTATACTTAAAGTATCATATATTTTGTAAATATAATCAAGCGTTTCACTGTCATTTTTGGGGATTATTATTTAGGAGAGTTTATTGTAGTTTAAGTATTGGTTAATTCCACTTTTCTACGATTAGCATTTCACCTTTACCAAGTACATCTGTCCATATAGCCTCGGTGATAAATGGCATAAAGGGGTGTAGCATTTTGAGATTAGTCTCTAGCACTGTTTTTAGTATTTTCTTTTTGGAGTTTTTTATTTTCACACTTGAGCTTTCATCTAGCAACACTTTTTTACTTTCCTCGACTATCTCATCAGCAAATCTTTTCCAAAAGTAGGCATAGAGCTTTTCTGGAGCAAGGTGTATACGAAACTCTTCTATGTCTTTGGTCACATCTTTTTGCAAGGCTTGCAATTCCTCAAATAGTATTTTATCTTCAGCTGTGTATTCTACATTTTCTATATCCTCAAGATCAAAAACATTTTGCATAGCCATAAATCTAGCTACATTCCATATTTTATTTCCAAAATGCTTATAACCTTTTATTTTATCCTCCGAGAGTGAGCTGTTTGACCCCGCGGGTGAGCCGACTACTAGACCCATGCGCAGTGCATCACAGTTGTACTTTTCTACTAGGTCTATCGGCACTACTACATTTCCTTTACTCTTGCTCATCTTTTGTCCTTTAGAGTCATTTACCAGTCCATGCATGTACACGTATTTAAATGCTATTTCTTTTCTTAAGTATAGTCCAAAAATTACCATACGTGGTATCCATTTAAAAATAAGATCGGTACCGGTCTCCATCACTGTGGTCGGATGATATATTAGGTCTTTTTCATTTGGATATCCGAGAGCGAGTAGTGTCCACTGTCCACTAGAAAACCAAGTATCAAAAGTATCCGTCTCTTCTTTTAAATCTCCACCACAACTGCACTTGTCATTTGTATTTTTATCTATAAATCCGAGATTGCAAGACGTACATATTTGCGCAGGTATTTTTATACCCCAGACTATTTGCCTAGATATATTCCAGTCGATAGTATTTTCCATCCAATAGGTAAATATTTTTTCATAATTTTCCGGGAAAAACTTTATAAGCTTTTCATCGCGCACTGCCTTGAGGGCCATAGCTGCCAGTGGCTGCATCTTTACAAACCATTGATTATTTACTTGGGGCTCTATTATTGTATTACATTTGTAGCAGACTTTAGTATTATGTTTATAATCTTCTTCTATTTTGGTCACTAGTCCCTTCTCACGCAGTTTATCTACTATTTTCTCGCGCGCTTCTTTTATTTTTATACCGGTAAATTCACCGGCTATAGGTAGCAGCTTTCCATTGAGATCTATTATTTGCTCATAGTCTAAGTTATGCCTTTGAGCTATTTCAAAGTCTATCTGCGAATGCCATGGCGTGATAGTCATCACTCCAGTACCAAAGTCCATGTCTATCACATCGTCTTTTATTATTGTGGCTTCTATTTCACCATCTATCCATTCTACTTTTAGTTTATCTCCATGATTGTACTGCGCGTATCTCGCATCATCTGGATGCATTACTACATATTTATCACCAAATTTGGTCTCAGGGCGGGCAGTGGCTATTTCGAAAGGTCCATATTTAAAATAATATAGTTTGGCGTTTTCCTCTTTATTTTCTGTTTCTACATCAGATAAGCCCGTCTGATGTTTGCTACACCAGTTTATATTTCTCTTGCCTCTATATATCAGTCCGTCACTATACATTTTTTTAAAAGTGTTTTGCACTTCTGATACGATACTCGGGTCTAGTGTAAATTTATTTCGAGACCAGTCACAGCTAGCACCGAGGCGGCGTATGTCGTTTTCCATTACAGCTTTACTGTTTATTGTAAAGTCATATATCTCTTTATATAGATCGTCTCTGTCCATACCAAAACGACTTCGACCTTCTTTTTCGAGTATTTTTTCATATACTGTCTGTGTCTCAAAGCCAGCGTGATCTGAGCCTGGTACCCACAGCGTGCGCTTGCCTTGCATTCTATTGTATCTGGTCATAATATCTTGTATGGTCACAAATAGAGCGTGCCCAGCATGTAGTCTGCCATTTGCATTTGGCGGCGGCATTATGATAGAAAACACTTCAGCATCTGGCTTTGTTATTCCTTTTTCTACGCATATATCAGGATTAAAATATCCCGAAGCCTCCCATCTTTCATAGATTTTTTCTTCAAAGTTTTTAGCTTCATAACTAGTGTTCAAAAGCTCTAGATTCATTTCTTTCTTCATATATAACTATTTTAGCATAATTAGTTTTTTTTATCATCTTATTTTAAAATGCTATAATAAACAAAATAATGCAAAAATATAATTTTAAAATACTGCTTCACGATATAAGAAGTGTACAAAATGTAGCTAGCATTTTTAGACTTGCTGACTGTATTGGCGCTAGCGAAATAATTTTGTCTGGTATTACTCCTGGGCCGATAGATAGATTTAGTCGTACGCGCGAGGATTTTGCGAAAATATCTTTAAATAGCGAAAATAATATAAAGTGGAGTAGAGTAGGACAAGAGATACAAAGTGAAATATACGCGCGAAGTACTAATGCAGAAAATCTGAAAGCAGTAATAGATTTTATAAATAATTTTAGAAATATAAATAAAGATAATATTGTCATAGCCCTAGAACAGGAAAGTAATTCTGTGGACTATAAAAAAATAGAAGTAGATGAGAATAAAAATTATCTCATAGTCTTGGGCCGTGAGGTGGAGGGTATAGACAAAAGTATTTTAAATGTATGTGATCTGATAGCCGAAATACCCCAGTATGGCAGTAAAGAGTCTTTAAACATTTTTTCAGCCGCTAGTATCGCTCTCTACCGCTGGTTTGATTTTTAATCTTTTATATTTTGTCAACTTGATTAAAAAATAGTTTTTAATATACTTTAACTAATGAGTGAAAACATAAAAAATAGCACAAAAAAAACTACACTAGGTCAATTTTTTACAAAAAATCATTTTTGGCTAAAAAAACACATTCTTGATTTCATTGAAAATAGTAATAAAACTATAGCTTTTGATCCTTTCGCTGGAAAGGGAGATTTGCTTTTAGCTGCAAAACAAATAGGGTTTAAAAAAGTTTTAGGTTTTGATATTGATAAAACTTTAAATTATAAAATAAATGATAGTTTAATAAAAATACAAAAAATAAAAGACTCTATTATAATAACAAATCCTCCATATCTAGCAAAATATAGTGCAAGTAGAAAAGGTGTATATGATAGTGTGCTTCAATACTTTGAAAATTCTAAATACGATGATCTTTATCAGATAGCGATAGAAAAATGTTTAGAAAACAATGAATATGGTGTAATGATAGTGCCAGAAACTTTTATAAACTCTAGTTTTCCTAAAAATAGATTAAAGAGTATTACTATTATTGAAGATTTAATGTTTGATGATACAGAGACCCCGATATGTGTAATTTGTTTTGATAATATTGTAAAAGACTATGGTAATATAGAGATTTACAAAAACGACATTTATATTGGAAATTTAAAAGAAATAGAAGATATGAAAAAAATTCCTAGTAAAAACTTAGGTTTAAAGTTTAATTCTCTTAATGGGCAAATCGCATTGCGTGCAGTAGATACCACAAACATAAATAGACCAATACAATTTATGAATCCAAATGAAATGGACTATGATCTTACAACTATAAAAGTCAGCTCTAGACTGATCACTCTTATAGAAATTAATTTAACAGAAAAAGAATCAGTGCAAGAAATTATAGATAAAAGTAATTTTATATTATCTAAATTTAGAATAAAAACAAGTGATGTATTACTTTCACCTTTTAAAGGTAACAAAAAAAATGGAGAGAGACGAAGAAGGCTAGACTACACAACAGCTAGAGCTATCTTGGAAGAAGCTTATCAAGAGTCTGGTTTTGGTAGTAAGCTATTTTAAATAAAAGTATGATTGATAATATAATAGCCCTAGAAGAAAGTTTTAAGAATAAAGAAAATTATATAGATAAATATTATATAAAAGATTCTAATCTAATAATAGAAAAAAATATAGAAATAAAAAATGCTCTCATGCTTGCAAATAGTGAGATTTTAGAAAACATATCTGCTTATAAAATAGCTACTCTGGCTAAGAATATAAAAATGCAAAAAAGTATATTGCTAAATATACTTAATCTTTTAAAGGTTAAAGGTATAAATTTTACTGAATTTACTAGCTTTTGGGCGACAAAAGATATCTCTTTTAGTGTATATCAAAAAACTTTAAAAACGGAAGTTTTAAAATTAGAATTTTTAGAAAAAATGATTCCTGAATTTATAAAGGATAGACATGCGCTATATTTAACCCATGGATATAGTTCTTCAAGTATGCAAGTTTTGAGTGATTCTAAGGCTCATAAAAAAAATGGTAATACTGGTAGTAAGAAAGTTTCTGATGTTTTAGATTCTTTTGGTTTAAAACATTTTGAAGGTGAAAACATAAAAGACTTTTCAAATAGTGATATGGCGTATATTTATCCAGACAAACAAGATAAAGTTATTTTTAAAGAAATTTTAGTATATTACAAAATTAATTTTGATTGGTCAAAAAAGCATGAAAATAAACAGACAGACTTTCTATTTAAAATTAAAAATAGGATTTTTATATTGGAGCATAAACATGTAAAAGAATCCGGTGGAGGACAGGATAAACAAATGTCTGAGATCATTAATTTTATTTCTTTTGAAGAAAAAAATGTCTCTTATGTATCTTTTTTGGACGGTGTATATTTTAATTTGTTGTCTGAAGATACTCTTGTTTCTGGCAAAACTTTTCAGCAGAAAAAAGTTATAAAGGAATTTTTAAATAAAAATAAAGAAAATTATTTTGTAAATACCCACGGATTTAAAGAGCTTTTAAAAAGTGTAATTTAGTGTCTTTTATTGTTATTTAGTTTTATGTTATTATATAAATATAAAACTTATGCAAAATCAAAAAGCTAGCATGCATCCCATCAGCATTTTTATAAATGAGGCTGCGGAAATATTTACCAAAATAGGCTTTGATGTACTAGATGGTCCCGAGATAGAAGATGACTTTCATAATTTTGAAGCATTAAACTTCCCCCCAAATCACCCAGCTCGCGAGATGCAGGATACTTTTTGGCTAAAGAAGAATAATGAGGCTGACATAGAGACACTCTTGCGTACGCAGACCTCGGGTGTGCAGATACGCACTATGATAGATCATGTTAAAAATAATAGAGAGTATCCAATAGCGATGGTCGCTCCTGGTAAGGTATTTAGAAATGAGGCGACAGATGCTACGCATGAAGCGCAGTTTTATCAAATAGAAGCGCTGTATGTAGATAAAAATGTCTCGGTGGCAAATCTGAAATGGACAGCAGAGCATTTTTTGTCAGAGTTTTTTAATAAAAAAATAACAGTGCGTATGCGCTCGTCATTTTTCCCATTTGTAGAGCCTGGAGTGGAGTTTGATATGAGCTGTTTTAAATGCGATGGCGCGGGCTGTAGCACTTGCAAGCATTCTGGGTATATAGAGCTAGGTGGGGCGGGTATGGTGCATCCAAAGGTACTCGAAAACTGTGGTATAGACTCGAGTGTATATAATGGTTTTGCCTTTGGCTTTGGTATAGATCGTATCGTAATGCTGAGGTATGGCATAAATGATATCAGGGATTTGTACAATGGCGACTTGAGACTGGTGAGTCAGTTTTAAAATTTTACAGAAACATATTAATTTAGTATTATTAAATTGTGAGGACCTCTTAGAAAACGGCAAATTTTTTCAAGAGTTTGTTTAGGGATAACTCCTCAGGTTAAGCCAAAAGCCTGTATTGAGATACTGTAGTTCCCAAACATTAGCACAGTATCAGAGGTAGGTGTTTGAGGATGCAACGCCTTTAAAAGTATTATCTGTGATGTTTGGTGACATCTATGTCATCTGTCATAAAAATGGATGAGACTAATAAAACCTCACCAATAAAGATATTACAAAATCCTTAATTTCCCCGTCCAGTCGACATTCGATTGGACGGGTTTTCTTTTTGTTTGTTTTTTGATATTATAAATATAAAGATATGAAATTTTCTAAAAAGTGGCTGCAGGAATATATTGTAGAGGCATTGCCTGAGAATAATCTGATAATAGACAAAATGTCAAAGCAGGCATTTGAAGTAGAAGAAGTGACAGAGTTTATTTGTCATGACGGCTCACTCGATAGCGTATTTGAGATGAAGATTTTGCCAAATAGAGCACATGACTGTCTTGGGCATTTGGGAGTAGCGCGCGAGTTGGCCGCTGTGTTTGATCTGTCTTTAAAAGACAGTGCAAAGTACACCTGGAATGATATTTCTAAAAATGCTAACTATGAATTTTTACAAACAAAAATATCTGAGCAAAAAGAAAAAAATATAGAAGTACAAAAGGTAGAAGTATTTGTGGAAGATAAAAATGCTTGCACCAGACTGATGTCTGTGCGTATAGACGGTATAAAGGTCGCCGCCTCGCCGCTATGGCTAAAAGACAGACTAGAGGCCATAGGACAAAGATCTATAAATAATATAGTAGATATTACAAATTTTGTGCAGTTTTCTTTAAATAAACCCATGCACGCCTATGACGCTACAAATATAAATGGTAAGCTATGCGCACTATTTGCCCATGACGGTGAGAGTCTCACTACCCTAGATGATAAAGAAATAAGACTAGATAATAGTACGCTAGTGATAGCTGATAGTGGTATAGAGGGCAGTGTAAAAAGTAAGGCGCTGGGTCTTGCTGGTATAAAGGGTGGCAAGCTCTCGGGTGTAAATAATAATACCACTAGTGTGATACTAGAGTCTGCCAATTTTGACTCAGACCTCATTAGAAGCACTTCGCAAAAATATAATATACGTACAGATGCGAGCAAGAGATTTGAAAATGGTATCTCCGATAGCCTCGTAGCTGATGGACTATATATGACAGCGAGAATGATAATTGAAATAGCTGGGGGTAGCGAGACTGCGGCGAGCGGAATATCGGATACTGGAGAATCTTTGAAAGATTTTACAAAAATAGAAATAAATATAAAAGATATACAGAGAATATCTGGTGCAGATATACCCAAAGAGAAAAGTGTAAAAATACTAGAGAGCCTTGGCCTAGAAGTAGAAGTACAAGAAAGTGGCAAAATAATAGTGACAGTACCAAACGAAAGACTGGATCTAAATATGATGGATGATATAGCCGAGGAGGTGGTGCGTGTGTATGGACTAGATAATATATCGAGCGCACCCGTATCAGTAGAAAGAAAAGGTAAAGTAAATAAAATACTTTTTATAGAAACTCTAATAAAAAAAATATTTTTAGAAAAAAACTTTAATGAAGTGCAGGGATATGCTTTTACAGACGATGGTGATATAGCTGTAATGCTGCCATTGGCAAGTGACAAAGCATACTTGCGCACAGATTTAAGTAGTGGAGCCGAAAAAATATTTAATAAAAATAAAGACCTCAGCTTTTTGTATGAGAGCGAGACTATTTCTTTTTTTGAATTTGGAAATGTGTTTTTAAAAAGTGGTGAAGTGAGAAGGTGTGTGATAGTAAAAGATGATGGCAAAAAGAAAAGTAGGTTTATAGAGGAAATAGAAAATATGATAAAAGAAATTGAAAATTACTTTGACATAAAAATAGAAATAATAAATATAAAAGAAAAGCCTGCGAGCGTAGAGTTTTCTGTGACAGATCTAGTGAGTAAGCTAGATGCTATAAAATATTTTGGAGAAAATAATGAAAAGTTAGAAAATTTTGAAAAGATAAACTATGAAGTAAAAAATAATAAATATAAAGCTTTTTCATTATTTCCTTTTATTTCACGCGACATATCTATGTGGGTACCGAGCGGCATAGATTTTGAAAGTATAAAAAATGATATAGAAAATATGCAGCTCAATAATTATTTAAAGAGCTATGTATTTGATAGCTATACGCCTAGCGAAAGCGATGCAAACTTTGGAAAAGTGTCCACAGCATTTAGGATAATCTTCCAGTCTTTTGAAAAAACACTGACAGACGAAGAGGTGGAAAAGGAAATGCAAAGGGTGTATGAGTATTTGAAGACTCAAGGCTTTGAGGTGAGGTAGTATTTAGGCTTTGCTTGCATTCTAAACTTTTATATGCTAATATGCAAAACATACATGAAAGCAAAAAATGGTGTAAAAATTATTTTTGATAAAAGAGGCGGACTATTTTTATAGTCCGCTTTTTTTTTATTTCATGTCACCCAAAACACCAAACCAAATTTATATGAACAAAAGCAAGCAAATTATCTCAATACTATTATTAACCTTTTTCGTATTTCAAAATGCACTAGCACAAAGCGCTAATGAGAGTGTGGATGTTAAAATAACAGAGCAAGTAAATAGACTTCAATCTTTTGAAGTGCCTGCTAGCACTACCCTACAAGGTACAGTACAAACTTCGCAAGACAAAGTTTTTAAAGAAAATATAATTTTTGTAAATAAAAAGCATGTTAAAAAAGAAAAGCTAGAAAAAGAGAAAAAAGTCAGAGATAATGTTCGCTCTAAGTTTTTAAATAAAATTGATGAAATAAAATCAAAGAAAAAAATAAACAAAGGTTTAAACTTTTCAGAATATGATGATTTAAAAAAAATAAATCAAGACATTATAGCAGAAACAAAACTCGCAACTGTAGGCGATGAGCAAATAGAGCCTTCCGTACTTATGTCATTGGAAGAAACTTATTTGCCATCAGATCCAATGCTAACAGAGCAATGGTATTTGTTTAGAATATTTGAAAATACTAAAGGTTTATTTTTAAATAAAAAATCAGAAAATATTCCAGTGGTTGCTGTGATAGACGCTGGTATTGATTTTTCAAATAAGGATATCGAATTACAAAAATGGTCAGGTGATACTTGCGTAAATGAATTTTTTGAAAAAATAAATGAGGGTTGTTTGGGTGGTTATGACTTTGTGGATAATGACAATGATCCAAGCCCTGCAGATGGCGCCACACACGGCAACTCTGTAGCCTCACTCATAGGCGCGCAAAATGATAATGACACCGGCATAGCTTCTATTTCAAGAGGTAATGTAAAAATAATGTCACTAAGAGTAGCAAACGGTGGACTACTTGAAACTGACAATGTAGTCAGGGCGATATATTTTGCTGTGCACAATGGAGCAAATATAATAAATATGTCATTTGCGGGACCGACATTTTCTCAAAGTCTACTCGATGCTATAAAGTATGCAGAGTCTCATGGTGTCGTGATGGTAGCTGCAGCTGGAAACTATGGAAAGAATTTGGATGTCGAGGCAGTGTATCCAGCTAGCTACAAAAATAAAGCAGTAATAACCGTAGCAGCCATAAATGAAAATGGATTAGTGCCAGCTTGGTCAAATTATGGAAAGGCAGTTGACCTTTTTGCACCTGGTACAAATATATTAGCATTAACCCAAAATGGAGTATATACAAAAATAAATGGAACATCTTTTTCGACCCCACTTGTCACTAGCTATTTAGCGGACGCTCTTTCAAAAAATATAGATACAAAAAAAGCTTTAAGAAAATTGCCAAATGTTGGAAATCTTGCAAATGTTTCTAAAAATGGAACAGTGCTCGGAGGAGGAAATTTCTTGTCTGGAGTACAGACTAGTAAAAATGAAATACAAACCACCTTACAAAAAGATTCTACTGGAAAATATTTTGACCCTCAAACAAAAGGAGGGGAATATGTAGACCCAAAAAATTATAAACCAAATAATAGTCTGCAAGCTATAAATTATTCTCTGGGTCTGCCAGTAATGTATGCTCCTGGAACTACTGCATCTCCTGGACCGAGTGTATCGGCAAATAGCTCTGTAACATTTTCTTGGGGATCTGGATCTGGTGCAGCCAAGTATGGAGTATACATTAGAGATCTTACTACAAATACACTCATATTGGATACCTATAATAATCCAATAACTGGAAACTCATTTACACATAACTACCCGTATGTAGCAGGCAGAGCTTATAGGTGGAATATGAATTCGTTTGACAGCTCAAATAATAATTCTTCGGCCTACACTACAGCATTCAACTTTACTATAACCGTATCACAATTATCAGCACCTTCATCTTTGACGCCAGGCTCTACGGCAGCTTATGGTCCAGTGCTTTCTGGTACAACCCAAAACCTTTCTTGGAATAGCATTTCTGGAGCAGCGGGCTATTTTGTAGAGTATACAAATATATCTACTGGAGCGATCAATAATTATTCAACGGCTTATACTTATCAAAGTGTCCCTCTTGTGGCTGGGCAGTATTATAAATGGAGAGTGGCAACTATAAACTCGTCATCACAATATGGAAGCTATTCCAATTTTAACTATTTTCAAGCCGCATCTGCCGCGCCTACAAATACTGCTCCAAGCACACCAAATGTATCTGTGCCTTCTACAGGCACGACTGGTGTGAGTCTGACTGCAAATTTTGTTTCTAATGATCCAGAAGGAAATAGTATTATGTATTTTGTAAACTGGAATGGAAATGGTGGATCTACTACATATCAGGCAGGTTATTATTCTTCGGGTACTACAGGCACTGCTACTTTCTCTTATCCAAGTGCGGGTACATATTGTGTAAAAGTATATGCGGTGGACAATCTAGGTGCGACATCAGGTACCAGCCCTTGCTACAACATTACAATCTCAGCCCCAGCCACTGCTGGTGCACCTACTCTCTCAGTGACGCCTTCGACACAGACTATTACCAGCGGCACAAATGCAAACTTTACACTGACTACGACCAATGTTTCCTCTTGCTCTATTTCTGGCGGTGGTTTTACAAATGTAGCACTTTCAAGTGTAAATAGCGGCTACAACTTTGCACCGACCACTTCTTACACTTACACTATAAATTGTGCGGGTACAAACGGCACAAGCATAGCTAGAAACTTTACTGTAAATGTAAATGCAGCTACTACAAATGAAACACCCACAGTACCTGTACTTTCTGGCACAGGTGCTCAAATACTGGGCACTGCATATGTTGTAGGTCTTTCGTCTACAGATCCACAAGCTGACCAAATAAATTATTTTGTGATGATGGATTCAAACAGTACTACGAATACTCAAAGCTTTGGTCCATTTGGTCCGTACACTGGAGGTATAAATTTGTCTCACATATATCCTTCTGCAGGTAGCTATTGTGTAAAGTCTCGCGCAGTAGACACCAAAGGCAACTCCAGCGCCTGGTCTGGGTGCCACAACGTCACTATCACCTCAGCTACCCCTCCTGCCACCCCCGAAACCCCCACCATCCCCGTACTCACCGGTACCAGAGCAGCT
>JAYWGA010000012.1:0-11658 GCA_043778525.1 bacterium | reverse complement strand
GATTTTAGTTTAAAATAATAATATAATAAATATATGTCAAAAGGTGAACACAGAGATAAGAAGAATAAACAAACAAAAAAGCCAAAGCAAGATAAAACAATAAAGCTTTAATTTTTATGAATATACCGCAGCCAAAGATAGAAAACAATTCAGTTTTTTGGATTGAAACAGAAAGGGTCTTACCAAATCCATATCAACCTAGAAAAGAATTTAATGAAGAAGCCTTAAAAGACTTGGCTGACTCCATTCGCCAGTACGGCATACTACAGCCACTTGTAGTATCCAGGCGTGAGATAGACTCGGCTGATGGCGGGTTTTCTACTCAGTATGAGCTTATAGCTGGAGAGCGCAGACTGCGTGCCTCAAAGATAGCGGGCCTGAGGCAAATACCAGTGATCATACGTATAGGTGATGACAATCAAACAAAGCTAGAGCTAGCGATAATAGAAAATCTACAAAGAGAAGATTTAAATCCAATAGACAGAGCAAAAGCTTTTAGTCAGCTAGCAAATGAATTTGCTTTTAAGCATGCTGATATAGCAAAAAAGATGGGTAAGAGTAGAGAGTATGTATCAAACTCGATGCGACTACTTGCATTACCTCAAGAGATACAAGACGCCCTGAGTCATGGCAAAATAAGTGAAGGGCATACAAGGCCACTACTCATGCTTACTGATAGACCAGATGAGCAGATGACTCTCTTTAGAGAAATGCAAATACGCAAAATGACAGTACGCGAGGCAGAAAGCCTAGCTCGTAAAGTGGCCCAAGACAAGGTGCGCAAAAAACAATACATAAAAGATCCCAATATACTGGAAATAGAAAGTGACCTCGCACTAAAGCTAAATACTAGAGTGCATATAGAAAAGCGAGACGTAGGAGGTGTTATCACTATAGATTTTTTCTCCTTTGATGATCTTTCTACTATAGTGGAGCAGATACGCGCGCAGCAGGCGGGGGGTGCCAATATGTCTGAAAAATTAAAAAGTGCCATCTCGGCTATGTCTAGCGCAACTCTACCAGCTGCAGGTATATCGATAGCCAATACTACAGAAATTGTACACTCAGCTGACATGGTTCATTTGGAGGATTTAGTAAAAAATAATAGCGAAGACTATATATTAAAACAAGGTTATGAAATAGAGTCAGACCCAGAAATATCTGAGGATATAATGCAAGACGACAGACCGCCAGAAGAAATTAAAAAAGATATAGATACAGAAGATGAAGATCTGTATGACATTAAAAACTTTAGTATATAAAATAAAAAAATAATAAAAATATGAACAACATAGCCCAATCAGATATATTCTTTTTCATAAGTAGTGCCTTTTTTATATTACTTATAATCTTTCTTTTGATTATTATGTATTATATAATTCCTATAGTAAGGGATTTTAGAGCTATAATAAAATCAGCTAAAAATACTAGTGAGAATACTTTTAAAAATATAGACAGAGTGCAAGACGATATGAGCGCAGAGGCTAGAGCTGTTGTAAAAGGTGTAGGTAAAGTATTAAACTCTTTGTTTTTTAGAAATAAATAATTTTGTTTAAATCTCTCTTAGTCCAATATTTGAAAGTAATTTAGTCTTTTCAGATTGAGTCAGGTCTCTTTTGGTGCCTTCGCGCATCACACCTAGCTTTAGATTCATTATACGCACTCTCTGCAAGCGGCTCACTGTATAGTGTAGCTCATTTGCCATCAGTCTTATCTGATGCTTTTTACCCTCGGTCAGAGTGATGCTAAAGCTAAAAGGCGAAAGTATCTCGACGATAGCTGGCTTTGCAAAAAATCTATCCTTTACAGTAAAACCTTTTTCAAAAAGTCTCACCATATTATTGCTGATTTTTTCTTGCACATCTACCATATATTGCCTCTCGTGAGCGTACTCTGGTTTTAGTATGCGCTCTACTAGTCTTTTGTCATTGGTGATGAGCATTAGCCCTTCAGAGTGCTTGTCTAGTCGACCGACTATGGTCAGCCCATCTTTTTCAAAATTGGTGAAAAAATCTTTGACTTCTTTCTCTTCATATTGAGGGGAGTGTGAGACTACACCTTTTGGTTTATTAAAAAGATAATATTTATAATTTCTATTTATCTTTTTTATTTCTATCACATCAGCCTCGGATACCTGCTGACCTAGTACTGCAGCTTTTCCATTTACAAGTACAAAACCCTTTTCGAGAAAAGTGTCAGCTTCACGCCTAGAGGCTAGCCCAAGATCTTTTATTCTTTTATTTATTCTGATGGTTGTGTCTTTAGACATAAATTATTATAGACATAACTATCGGTGACTTGCCTGTCTTTTTTACAAAGAACTTCGAGATAGTATCATTTAGCTCGTTTCGCAGCTCTTCATTTTCTTCATTTGCAGCGCGGCCAGAGTCTTCTATTTTCTTTCTTATCAGTAGTCTCACTTGCCTTAGTAGTTCTTGCGACTCTTTGAGATACACAAAACCACGAGATACTATATCTGGAGATTTTTTTAGCTTGCCGGTGCGAGAGTCTATGAGTATAGCCGATACAAAGACGCCATCCTGAGAAAGTATTTGTCTGTCTCTTAGTACCACTTCTTGCATATTGCCCACCGAAAATCCATCTACATATACCATACCATTTGCAGCGCGGGATGTAGTTTTTGTGATGGTTGCTCCGTCTGCAGATATTTCTACTACTGTGCCATTGTCGGGGCATACTATATTTTCTTTTGGTATACCGGTCTTCATAGCAGTCTCACCGTGCGTGCGGAGCATATAGTGATATCCGTGTATTGGAATGAAAAATTTTGGATTTATATGAGAAATAATCCAAGCCTGCTCGTCGGCATTGGCGTGTCCCGATGAGTGTATGTCTGAGACTTTGTTTGTGACGATCCTTGCACCTTGGCGGGAGATATTATCTTTTAGCTTTTGTACACCACGTTCATTGCCTGGTATCACCGAGCTAGACATCAGTACTGTGTCATTTGGATTGCACACTATGTATTTGTGATTTTTGGTAGCTATACGCATGAGAGCGCCAAACTCCTCACCCTGAGATCCTGTGACAAGCATGACTAGCTTGTTTTCTGGATATTTATACATATCTTCTATTGGTATAAGAGTCTCTGGCTTTATAGTAAGCAAGTCCGCAGTCTTTAATATTTCTATTATGGTCTTCATAGATCTTCCTTCCATCACTACTTTTTTTCCGTAGTTTTCACATATCTGCAAAAACTTTGTAATACGCTCTACCTGAGAAGAAAACATCGAAGCGATAAGTCGTCCAGGCACATCACGTACCATTTTATCCAAGTTTTCAAATACCACTTTATCAGAAAGTGAAAAGCCAGCATTCTCGGAGTTTGTAGAGTCAGCCAAGAGCAGCAGCACTTTCTTTTCTTTAAATATGCTGTACACCTCTTCTTCTCGCTCTGAGGGCACGCCTCCTTCGTGATCTAGCCTTAGATCTCCAGTGTGTACTATGGCGCCATGTGGCGTGTCGATGAGTATACCCATAGAGTCCGGTATAGAGTGCGATACAGCAAAGAAGCTGATGTCTAGTGCTCCGAGCTTTATCTCATCGCTTTTTTCTACTAGCTTTATATTTAGGGGAGTTTGATGAGGAAACTCTTCTTGTCTTTTTTGTATCATTAAAGATGTAAAATATCTACAATACATAGGAGGATTACCTAGCTTTTCCATTAGATAGGGTATAGCTCCGATATGGTCCAAGTGGCCGTGAGTTATTATTACTCCGCGGATCTTATGCTTGCGCTCTTCTAGATAGGCTGTATTTGGAAGTATATAGTCGACACCTGGAGTAGCCTCATCTTTAAAAGAAAAGCCCATGTCCACCACGATGATATCATCCCCTATCTCAAACATAGTCATATTGCGACCGACCTCCTCTACGCCACCGAGCGGTATTATGCGGATTATATTTTCTTTTAGGTCATGCATTATTTCTCTTTTTTCATTTTGTCCACGACTAGGTCCGTGTCCTCCTTTGTTTGGAGTAAAAGATTTTTTTAGCAGGGTCGGCTTTGGCTTTGCATTAAAAGGGCTAGGTAAAGTTTTTTTTACAAAAACTTTTCCATTCGTGTTTAATTCCATCTCTTCGCGATTATTTGTATTGTCCATTTTGTTTTTAAAATTTTTTAATAAATATACATTTCCATTTTTTTAATAAAACTATTATTTTTTAATATTGGAAAAGTTTTTTCTTTATAGATAAACCAATCTACAATATTTAGATATCTGTCTTCATTGTCTTTTATTTGATTTGCAAAGATGAGGTTTAGTTTGTCCGTTCTATATATTGTAGAAAAGAATGGCTTGTAAAGTAATAATACTGGTCTTTCTTTTTGTATCTCGGAACTCAGTTCCTTTACTGAAGCTATCTGCGTCTCTAGGTCCACTCCATCTTCTAAAAGCTTTTCTGTTAGACTATCTACTTTTTTATTTGCGTATCCAGCTATGTTTAGCTTTGGATAGGAGGTCTGAGATGAATGGAAAAATGAATAATAACTTTTTTTATCTGATATATTTAATCCAAATAAAAACATATCAAAGTTTTTATCCTTAAGAGAAGAAGCTATTTCACTTTTTTCTATTAAAGATATATTTACTTTTATCCCTATCTTAGACCAGTCTTCCTTTATTGCTTCCGCTGTTTTTTTGAGCTCAGGGTTATTTATCGTTGTTAAGCTTATTTCTATCTGCTTTTTTTCTGCATCCGACTTCTTGATTTGTTCTGTACTTCTATATAATACTCCATTTTCAAAAATAAATCCAGCTTTTTGCAACTTCTCTAAAAGCTCTGCGTTGTTGTAGTTTTGGACTTCGCCATTTAATGTGTCTATCTCTTTTGCAAAATCATTAAATATATCTGATATTATCTTCTTTCTATTTATAGATCCATTTAAATATTCTCTAAAATCTCTACTCTTTAGACTTTCATTATTTTTTTGATTTATAAAAATAGCAAAATTTGTAGTTAATTCAGTTTTATTTAGCTTTGTATTTTTGCCTTTAGATACTTCTTCTACAGCTTTAGAGTGTATTCCTGTGATTAGATTTATTTTTCCGTCCGTAAAATCTTTTAAGGCCTGGTCTTCACTTGTGTAAAAGTTTAAAACTATACTTTTTATATAACTCTGTTTTGGTATTTTGCTATTAAATCTGAGTAAGGTTATTTTTTCTACATTATCATTGTCTTTTTTGTTTATTGATTTTATGTAAAAAGCTCCAGATCCAACGAGTCCCATAGAAACCTTGGAGTTTTTTATAAAAGACTCTATATCTTCTATGTTTTTGTATTCAGAAGATTTTATTATAGGAAAGTTTAATTTTTCGCTTAGATCCTTTTCTCCTTTTGAGGTTAATTTAAAAGTTATTTTATTTTTTTCATTATTTGAAATTTTAATATCTTTTAAAGAGTCAGATAAATTTGAACCTTTTGATTTTTTAAATAAATCAAATGATAAGGCTATATCTTGATATGATATGGCGCTACTGTCATGAAATGTAGCGGCATCATTTATATAAAAATCATAAGTAGTATAATCTTCAGATATTTCTGTTTTGTATACAAAATCTGAAAAGGGGGCATAAAGTAGCTTTGCTACGTCTTTGTCAGTTTGGGTATTTGGAAAAAATGGATTCGCATTTGTGATGTTTCCGACGATTCCTTCGTTTAAGATTCCTCCGTATATAGGTTTTTCTACTAAGTATTTTTGAGATATTTTTTCTCTGACCAAAGATATTGTGCCCAGTACAGAAACTAGAAAAAGTATAGTTATCACTATTACCTCATAACCATTTAGCTTATCGTCTAAAAGTCTCTTTATTTCTTTAATTTTATTCATACGAGCTTTAAAAAGGCTGTTATTTAAAAAGCTGCAAAGCGAGTACAGACAATACTAGTAACACAGAAGAAAGTACCGTAGTACTGTGAAGTGTCTTTTCAAAACCCCTTCTGGTTCTTGAAAAACTGTCCTTACTGCCAAAAGTGCTATCTGTATTTGGTTGGTTTAAAAGTATTAAAACCGAAGTAGAAATCGACAAGACTATTATTAATATGTTTATAATGTTTAAAGTATTCATATACAATAATACTAACATAAAGTGATTTTTAGCACAAATAAGTAAAGTTTATTTATTTTAAAAAAGCTTTTATTTATAAGGGTTTTTGTGACTTTTTTAGTTAAAGTTATAGCCTATAAAGAGTTTTTAAAAATAATTTGCCAGAAAGCCTTATAGAATAAGGGTGTTAAGAAGCAAACTCTTTACAAAATAAGGAAAATGTATTGACACTTTTTTTAAACCTGATACTATTACTAACCATGACTAAAACAAACAAGAGTTTCAAAAAGCTTTATTTATATATCTATTCTATATCTATGGCCCTACCAGTATTCGTATTACCTGTGATAATATCCACAGATACTGCAAGTACTAGTATAAGCAATGTAGAGATGGTAGAAAAAGCTAATGATGTGAGAGCTGTAAAAATAGATGCTTATTTTGCAAAAAATAAACTACCACTCACTGGCTATGGATATGCTTTCGTAGAAACTGCAGACAAGTATGATCTAGACTGGAGATTACTCCCGGCTATAGCCATGAGAGAATCTACTGGTGGAAGAAACGCTTGTTATAATGATATACACAATGTATTCGGTTGGGCTTCTTGTAAAAAGGTGTTTGATAGCTATGAGCATTCTATAGACTCTGTCGGTGCGCATCTTTCTGGAAATATAAAATCGACAGCAGGATACTATAAAGGGAGAGATATACCAGGAAAGCTAAAAAGATATAACTCTGTAATACCTTCTTACACTGGAGATATATATAGTATAATGTCTAAGATAGAAAATGTGAAAATAGCTGGAGGTGAAATAGCGATGAAGTAAAAACAAGGCACATAAAAAAGAGCCGCCCCTACGGGGCGGCTCTTTTTTTACTTTATCCCAGTATCGCGCTACCGAGTGAAAAGCCTATCATACTTATAAAAATAATAATTCCAACTACTTTTAATACTAGTGCATTTCTTTTTGAATTTTTATTATACATATATTTATAGTATATCAATATTTATGCTAAACTTGCAAATATTAGATGATAAGTAAAATATGAGAATTTTTAAAAGTAAAAGCATATTCACAAAACTTTTTTATTCGCCATTAGGAGCCTTTGTATTCTTGGCAATTTTTGGTTATTTTATTTTTTTAAATATAAAAACTATTCCTTTTGCCTTAGATATGGGAAAGCGAGTAGAGATAAATAAAAAAGTGTATGAAAATAATCTTATAAAAAATGAAAATCAAGCAAATAAAAATAGAGAAGCAGAAACAGAAGAGTCTAAAATAAGATATCAAAAAGAATTCTTTAATGAACTCGACCCTTCGGAGTATCTTATAATACTACACTCAGAAAAATCCGAGCAAACATCTTTTGATGAAGTGCTAGTGCAGATGAGTTTATTTTCTAAATATATGCAAAACATATCTTTGTGGTGGAAAAATTTGTAAAAACTTGCTATAATAAAACCACACAAAAATAATATGAAAAACTTTATAATATTCTTTATTGGCTTGTGCTTGGTGCTGGGTGGATTTCTTTACTATATGGGTCAAGGCTCTACAAAAATAGACGAACAGACAAAACCTGAAATAAAAACAGAGGAAATAAATAAAACTGAAACAAAAATAGAAGAAAACAATAATGGCTTAGCCATGGCAAATGATGCAATGGCTTCAAAAATGGCAACAAATACAATAATCGCAAAATCAAAAACTATGGAAGAAAATAAAAAACAAGACTTTTATAAAATAACAATTAAAACAAACAAGGGTAATATAGAGCTACTAGTAAATGCAAAAGTATCTCCAAACACGGCGCTTAACTTTGTAAATTTAGCAAATTCAAACTTTTATAATGGCACAAAATTTCATAGAGTAATAAATGGCTTTATGATACAGGGTGGTGATCCAAAGTCTAAAGAGGCAAATCTAGTAAATGAATGGGGTACAGGAGGAGCTGCATTTGGTGGAGGCAAGTTTGCTGACGAGCTAGAGGGTGCAAAGACTTTTGGCTACAAGAGAGGCACACTCGCTATGGCAAATAGCGGACCAAATACAAATGGCTCTCAGTTTTTCATTATGCATAAAGATATGTCTTTGCCGCCTTTGTACTCAGTCTTTGGTCATGTGACTGCTGGACTCGAGACGCTGGACGCTATAGCTGCGGTAAAGGTAAATGGAAATGACAGACCGCTAGATGATGTGGTGATAGAAAGTGTGACTGTATCAAAGTAATAAATAAAATACTTTAAAATAAAAAACAAAAGGCTAGCTAAAACTAGCTTTTTGTGTTATTATCCAAACAGTCGCGGAACTCCGCATCCGCTCTTTCAATTAAACCTTCGGGGAGATCAAAATGACAATAGTTATCGTAACTGTAAAGGTTAGAAATGCTTATGCGGCAGAAAGATTTATTTCTCGCTACAGAGCACATATGAATTATCATGACTACTCTCCTGAATATCAAATAGTTGATGAAGTTCCGGCTATTGTATATGGAGAGGTTTCTTACCACGAGGATTTGGGTCATTTTAAAGTAAAAGATTTATACCTCGAAGTTTCTTACTTTGTGAAAAAGTTGCTAATACTCTTTTTTAAAAATCCAGAAAAAATGTATTCAAGAACAAATATTCTGGATCATCTAAATCATGATTGCGAAAATCAAGACAATAGCGTAAATGCATTGATAAAAAGACTCAGAAGAATATTAAAAGACGCGGGTGCTGAAAATACGGCAAGTATGATAAAAACAGAGTACGGTATTGGCTATGTGTTTATACCAGGCTAGGGCTGGACTATACGCCGCAACTTTGTAAAAAATAAGGCTCCCTTTACTGGGGGTCTTTTCATTTTAAATCTTTTTAAAAAACTCCATATATGCTATAATTAATTTTATAAAAATAAAATAACTTTATGCAACATCCAAAAAAAGAAAGAACATTTGTAATACTAAAACCAGATACAGTGCAGCGCGGCCTCGTAGGTGAGGTGATACAGCGCATAGAACGCATAGGACTAAAAATAGTAGCTATGAAAATGACACAAGCTACAGAGGAGCTTATATTTAAGCATTATAATAAAGACGACGCTTGGTATACCAGAAAAGGACAGGGTATAGTGGACAACAGAACCAAGCTCGGCATGCCAATAGAAAAAGAGACTGTAGAGTATGGTAGGGATATTATAAGGGCTATGGTGCATTATATAGCAGCATGTCCTGTCGTGTGCCTTGTAATAGAGGGCAATCAGTCTCAGGCTGTAGTAAAGCGCCTCGTGGGAGGTACAGAGCCGACAGTGGCTGACACTGGTACTATCAGAGGAGATTTTGCACTAGACTCATATTTTCTTTGTGATGTAGACGGATCTCGTGGTATGAGAAATCTAATACATTGCACTGACCCAGCTGATGGACCAGAGGCTTATGCTTATGAGGTTGCGGTTTGGTTTACTCCTGAGGAGATACATGACTACAGACTCGTGAGCGAAGCTATGCTTTATGATGTAAATTTGGATGGGATGAGAGAGTAGTATAAAAAGCACTATTTTAAACTATGAAAAAAATAAAAATAGTGAGTATAGGTGGAGGGGCGGGAGGTTTTGTCGTGGATAGAGGTTTATCAAAATATGATTTAGAAATAGTATCTATCACTACTTCTTTTGACAATGGAGGTAGTACGGGAAAGTTGCGAGATGAGTTTGGTACTTTGCCACAAGGGGACGTGAGAAGAAGAATACTAGCCTTGTCTCAGGCAGATACTCATATCTTGCGTGAGCTATTTACTTATAGATTTAAAGGTGAAGGGTCTTTGTCGGAGCAGAGCCTCGGCAATATTATACTCACGGCAGCTAGCGATATTTGGGGGGAGCAAGAAGGCATAGATACAATAGCAAAGCTTTTTGGTGCGGTGGGGAGAGTGGTGCCTATTACTTATGACAAAAGCTCGGACTTGTGTGCTAAGCTTTCAGACGGATCTATACTAGAGACAGAAACAAAAATAGATTTAAGAGATGTGGATGATGTAAGACATATTGAGAATGTATTTTTATCTAAAAAATCTTTTATAAATAATATTGCAAAAAAAGCCATAGAAGAAGCTGATTTTATTGTCATTTGTCCTGGTGATTTATACACATCTATAATACCAAACTTTTTAGTCGAAGGATTCTTTGAGGCTATACAAAATAGTAATGCTAAAATAATTTGGATATCAAATCTAAT
Source organism: bacterium (assembly GCA_043778525.1). Lineage (GTDB taxonomy): Bacteria > Patescibacteriota > Minisyncoccia > Phycocordibacterales > UBA5272 > JBBQKQ01. The sequence goes on along the minus strand of JAYWGA010000012.1, from coordinate 1,372 downwards.
GACAAAAAAAGCCGAGACACATTTATACGATCTATCAAAGTTTCTAGAAATATTACAAAAGTATCTTTGTAAAAAAGTAGATGTTATTTTATCAAATAGTACAAAAATACCAGAAGATATACTTCAAAAATATGAAAAGGAAGAAAGGGCTTATGTGTTAAAAAATAACATAAATAATAATGAAAATAAAGTTGTAGAAGTAGATCTTTTAAGCCAAAAAGGTTTGCTGGAAAAAGTAATAAGACACAGCTCTAGTAGGGTGGCATATGAGCTTATGAATATTTTTAATAAAAAAATTTTTATTTGGGACTTGGATGACACCATAGTCAAAACTACGCAAACAGCAAGTGTAAATAAAGATGGAAATATCGATATTTCAGATTTAAAAATTTATAATAATGTTTTAGATATTTTAAAAGATGATTCCATCGTACATGTGCTTGTAAGTACTGCAAAGCATAGTAAAGAAATACAAAATCAGAAGATTGATATGTTCAGTATTAGGAGATATTTTAAAGAAATAATAATTGTAGATAGCGATGAAAAAAAACTAGAGGAGATAAACAATTTAAAATATAAGTATAATTACGTACAAAAACTCTTTGTGATAGGAGACAATACTGAAAGTGAATTAAAATTTGCAAACGATCTAGGTATGAAAAGTGTAAGGGTAAAAATAGATGGTAAAAGAAAGGGTGATATATCTGACTTTGTATTTTGTCTAGAAATAAACACAGAAGAAGATTTTTTGAAACTTAAAAATATTTAAAAAAATATTAAAATAGCAAAAACAAAGCCCGAACATTTCTGTTCGGGTTTTGCACTTTTGGAGGCGCACTGTAGTCTCAGAGTTTGGGGAAGCAGTCTTCCTTGAGCACTTCATATCCCGATGTCTGAGTGAGACACATGATGGCCGCAGTCTCTTTGGCGGCTTTCCCCTGTCTTCTGAGTAATCTGTGAGAATATACAGGGGACCATTTTTCAGGTATCCCTTCATTCCCTTTTGCTGCCCATGAGTTGCAGATGTGTGGCTTGCCACCATGCGTTTCGACACGATGGTCGGCCAGCTGTATATACCTGTCGGCTTTTCCCGGGATGCTGCATTTGACCAGCACCGATCCATCGAGAGTTTTTCTTGCATCAAATTTGAAACCTGATGCAAGTGCCAACTCGAGGATTTTTCCAGAGTTCATGTCGAGCCAGTCGGAAAGCAGGTCAGCAGTCGGCATGGTTGAGCCTCCCGTTTTGCGTGTCGATTTGAAATTGCAGAGCGTCGAAGTCGGCATACTTTGCCGGAGACAGCACCATCACATCGCAGCAATTTGCAAAGACAATACGGTTTCCGTTCAAGAGATGCTTTTCGACAAGCCTT
>JAYWGA010000011.1:0-4170 GCA_043778525.1 bacterium | reverse complement strand
TACCTAGATAAATTAAAGTCCACATAATTTTGAAGTGCTCCGTTTCCGGACTTGAACGGCTTCGTGACCTCACGAAAGTGTTCTTCAATTTTTTGATTAGAATTTTTACAGGATTCTTTTGCTCTTTTAATTGCAACTTCAAAATTTTCCCACCTTAAATATCCTAGCAAACCATACAGCTCACGAGCACTCCAAAATTCCTTATCTTGCTCGTTTAGTTTTTTTATTTTTTCAAACAAATTTTCTCCCATATCCGTTAGTTTAGCACTTTTATAACTTTAACAAAAACTTCACACCCCTAGCACTTTGTCCATTCCTCAAAACCTCCTCACTTTCTTCGGTGCCACTTCCACAAATCCGCATTTTTTAAGTACGCTTTGGCTCGCTATATTATATGCAAAAGCCCCAGCATGTATTTCTTTGACCTGTGGAAATTTTATTTTTATAAAATCGAGTATCGCCCTCAAAGCCTCGGTAGCATAGCCTTTACCGTGATGTGCCTTGCCTAGCCAATAACCTATATTTGATATTACACTTTTATCTTCCATAGTTTTAAATCCATTATTTCCAATATATGACCCTGTATCTTTTGAAAAAATTCCAAAATTGTATTCTGTGCCTTTTACCCATACTTCTTTTACATATTTTTTAAAATTATCAGCCTCTTCTACTGTATATGGAAAAGGAAATCTATCACCCACAGCGCTAGCTATATTTATATCATTGCCTTGTGCGGCTAGCTCAGCCGAATCCACATTCCAAGAAAGTTTAAAAATCAGTCTTTGTGATTCAAAGGCCACACTTTCTTCTAAAGTGTTTTTTTTATTTTCTACTGATTCCATATTTTACAAATTCGTAAGAACAAAAGCGGCGATCATGATACACACTATTTGCATACCGCACATTATAGAAATCTGCTTTATCCAAAACTTTTTCTTTGTATTGCCCCAGATCACAGATGAGACAGTCACTGGCATCATATATCCGAGCCAAATAAAGAAAGCAAAGAAATATACTGCAGCGCCACTTATTTCATAAAAATTAATATTACTAGCAAATACCCAAGTCATGGTAAGTGTAAGAAATGCCTGCAGGGCATAAAATGGTGTCATTTCTTTTTCCATTTTCTTCATCTCTTCTTTGGTAAGGTGGCTAGTTTCCATTACCTTCATCCAAGTTTTACCAAACATTAGCGGCGAATACCAAAGCACGCCCACCACCACCTGTATCACTACTGCCACCAATAATGCTATATAGTCCATATAAAATATTTTTATTTAAAGTATCAAAATTAATAGGCTTTTAATACTAATAAAAGTATAACATTATTTATTTGAGTACCAAGTCTTTAGCCATGCTTTTTGCATTTCTATTTCTTTGGTTTGATTAGTGATTATATCATTTGCAAATTTGATCAGCTCAGGTCTAGTCACTGACTGATGTATCAAAAGCTCGCGCGACATATCCACCGCACCCTGATGATGTACTATCATATCTTCTAAAAATACTTTCTCAAGCTCAGTACCAGTCTTGCCTTTCATGCGGGCTGTCATATCCATCATCATATTTTCCATAGATTTATCATGATTCATATTTTCCATATTCATACCCATATCCATACTGCTAGGCTTCATAAAAAAGCTAGAGTAGACCCACATAAACAAGACGCAAATAGATCCACAGACTACACCACTTACTACATTATTTTTTGTTATCATAAATTATTTATTTTATTATTGTTTTACTGACTTTTAGTATATCATCCATAAACATATATATATATAGAGTATTCTACAAAATTAAACTTATATTACTTTATAATGTATAATATCATTAAAAACTTAGAGTAAATTTATGAAAGAAATAGAAATTCTTTATAGGTCAAAAGATTCACTTGCAGATATAGTGAAAAAAATAGAAAAACATAACAAAAATAATAATGACATTTTTATTTTTAAAGGCACAAAAGCTACTGTAGATACTTATTTTGAATCTGAAAAATTTAATGATTTAACTCCAGGTTCCGATGGAAGACTGCTAAGCTCTCTCAGACTTAGGGATAAAGATGGTATTTTTTATATCACTCACAAAAAAGATATCTTTAATCAAGACAATATATGGCTTTACTCTGAAGAATTAGAAACTGAAGTAGGAAACATAAAAATGGTAGATGAAATTTTAAAAAAACTACACCTAAAAGAACTACTAAAAATAAACAACACAAAAACTATATACGAAAACAGCAAGTATGAAATATCAATTGAAGATGTTGTAGACTTAGGGTTTTTTGTAGAAATTGAGTTTAAATTAAATGTAGAAATATTAAAAGAAAAAGTTTTTGAAATAAAAAATAATATAAGGGAATTAGTACTGGAATTAGATTTTTGTGTAGGTGATGAAGAGAATGCAGGTAAGCCTGAACTTCTTTTAAAACAATTCCAAGAAAAATAGCGCAGCCCTTGCAAAAAAACCAAGTTTGATATATAATATAGGACTATGAAAACGAAAAAGTCATTACTCAAAAGACTAAAGATTACTAAAAATGGAAAAATCTTGGGTCGCAAGCCGGGCTTTAATCACTTTAATGCAAAGCAAAAAAGAAGAAAGCAGCTGGCCGGCCGTAAAAGTCAGCCTTTTTCTATGACAAATAAAGAGAAAAGACGTTTTCTCCCAGGTCTCGTAAAAATAGCTAAATAGCCCTAAAATAATTTTAATAAATAAACAAAAAATAGTATGACAAGAGTAAAAAGAGGTGTAGTCTCGCTGAAAAGGAGAAAAAGTATCCTAAAGGCAGCAAAAGGATATCGTGGACAGAGAAGTAAAAAAGAGGCTGCAGCCAAAGACGCTATTCGCCATGCTGGAGCTCATGCCTTTGCTCACCGTAAGGACAAGAAAAATGTAATGCGCAATCTCTGGACTGTGCGTATGAATGCTGCTGTAAAGCCACTTGGTTTTAGCTACAGTATACTGATAAACAAAATGAAAAACAGCAATGTAATCATAGACAGGAAAATAATGGCGCACCTTGCCGATAAGAATCCGGAAGTTTTCAAAGCAGTGGTAGACGCTGTAAAATAAAAACGATATCCCTGAAAAACTCAGGGATTTTGTTTGTGAGAGACTGACTGAAAAATAAAATAAAAATATGGCAGATATAAAACCACTACAAGGAGAAGTAATACTAAGGCTAGAAGATGCTAGCTTTTGGTTTAGCGAAAATAAGCTACTTTTAAAAGAAGCTAGCCTGGTAGTGCGTAAAGGTAGCAAGCTCACTCTGATGGGTCAAAATGGAGCTGGAAAGAGTACTTTACTTTCACTTATCATGAATGAAAACGAGCTAAAATCTGGCCGCATAGTAGTAGATAAAGATGTAAAAATAGCCATAGCAAAGCAAACCATAGAGCACAGTAAGTGGACTATGCCAGTGCGAGATTTTTTACAAGAAGTATTTACCGAAAAAATATATGATATAGATAAAAGAGCGGCTCAAGTCTTTGCAACTGTCGCCCTCGACATAGCCTGCCTCGAAAAAAGTATAAAAGATCTGTCTGGTGGACAAAAGGGACGACTACTAATAGCGCAAGCCCTAATACAAAAGCCAGACATCTTGCTGCTTGATGAGCCTACAAATAATCTAGACAAAGCTGGAGTAAAGCTTCTGACTGAGTTTATGGAAGACTACCCTGGCACAGTGATAGTTATTTCCCATGATGAAAACTTTTTGAATGCATTTACCCAAGGTATTCTTTATGTAAATGTACACAATGGTCAAGTGGAGCAATATGTCGGCAACTATTTTAAGGCAGTAGAAGAAATAAAAGCAAGAATAGAAAGAGAGCAAAGAGAAAATGCAAAGCTAGAAAGAGAAATACAAGATAAAAAAGATAAAGTAAACTTTTTTGCAAACAAAGGAGGAAAGATGCGCAAGCTAGCTGCAAAGCTGCGCGATGACATAGACGAGGCCGAGGATAGTAAAGTAGAAGTGCGTAGTGAAGATAAAACCATAAAGCCATTTACTATAAACTGGCAAGAAGAGCTGGGCGCCATCATAGCCGAGCTGTCTAGTGTAGAGCTTTTAAAAGAGGGAGAAATAGTCAGCAAAAAAGTACACATAGAGCTGCGCAAAGGCGACAAGCTACAAATAATAGGACCAAATGGAATTGGTAAAAC
>JAYWGA010000010.1:0-11795 GCA_043778525.1 bacterium | reverse complement strand
CTGCTATTTGATAGCTCAAAACGGAGATCCGAGAAAAGTAGAAATTGCAAAAGCACAAACTTATTTTGCAATAAAAACAAGACAAAGAGAGTTGGAGGAGCAAATAATAGAAGATGAAAAAAGAATAGCTATTCGAGGTAAGGTAAGAGAGCAAAACAAAGCTCTCGCCAGTACAGCAAAGAAAGCTGGTGTAAATAATTTTGCAAATTTTCAAGACTTTGGATATATGGGATTGTATGGAGGGCTACGACAAAAAGATATTAAAAAGAAAAAAGGAATACAAGAAAAAGATAATTTATTAGACAACATAGGCAGTGAAGAGCTTATTGCAAATTTATTTAGAGCTTCTCAAACAGATGCACTCATAAAAAGAGAAAATATAATAGGTGAACAAAAAGCAAGTGAAGCTCATAAACATGTGGGACAAAAAGTGAGAAATACAATAAAAACTTTAGGTGGAAATATGCCTGAGGATTTGCAAAAAGTTGAGGGAATAAAGGTTGTTAAAAATAGATTAAATAAAAAACTGAATAAAAATATAGAATAATGTTATAATATAAAGATATGACAGTAAAAATAACACACTTTGCACACGGCACTACAACTGATAATGAAGAAAAAAAATCTTCGGGCTGGAATGATGTTGAATTATCTGATTTAGGAATAAGTCAGTCGAAAGAGTTAAAAAGTAAAATTTTAGAAAAATGGGGTGAGGTAAAATTTGATGTAATAATTACTTCAGATTTAAAAAGGGGAATAGATTCAGCTCAAATAGCTTGGGGAAATGACGGAGTAGAAATTTTGAATGACAAAAGAATGAGGGAGTGTAACTATGGTGATTATAATGGAGAGCTGAGCGAAATAGTAGAGCCGATGCAAGAAAGGATGATAACTGATAGATTTCCAAATGGGGAAAGTTATGAAGATGTGAAAGAGAGGATACAAGATTTCTTAAATTATTTAAAAGAAAACTTTGATGGAAAACATGTCGCTTTAGTTGGGCATAAGGCGCCGCAGCTTGCACTGGATCACATTTTAAAAGGGTGGACTTGGGAAGAATGTTTTGAAAAAGATTGGAGAAAAAGTAAAAAATGGGAAGCTGGATGGGAATATGAATTAAACTAAAGCCTTTGCAATAATTGTGGGCTTTGGTATAATGAAATTAACAAAAGTTTTAAAGGATTAACGCCCTCAAAAAAATAAAACTTTAAACAAGATATAAAAAAGGGTGGCACCGCGAAATAGTAAAATAAATCGCCCCTGAAAAATATTTTTTCCAAAAAATATTTTTCAGGGGCTTTTTGTTTAGAAAATAATTTTAATAAAAATAAATAAATATGGAAAAAGAAAATTGCGTATTTTGTAAAATAGTAGACGGAAGTGTGCCATCCTATACTGTGTGGCAGGATGAAAAGCATATGGCTTTTTTGTCTATTTTTCCAAACACAGAAGGCGTGACCGTAGTAATACCAAAAGCGCATCTTTCTAGCTATATTTTTGATCTACCTGAAAATGATATAAATGAACTGATGTCAGTGAGTAAAAAAGTAGCAAATATTTTAGTGGATAAATTTGAAGATATTTCTAGATGTGCTGTAGTCTTTGAGGGCTTTGGAGTCAATCATTTGCATGCAAAACTATTTCCTATGCATGGCGCAGCAGGTATGGGCGAGTGGAAAGCAGTAAACTCAAATATGGAAAAATATTTTGATAAATATGAAGGCTATATTTCTTCGCATGACTGTCACAAAGAAAGTCATGAAAATCTACAAAAAACTCTAGATAAAATTTTAAATTAAAATATAGTATAATAAAAAATATGACAACAAAACAAAGTAGGGTGTGGATAAAAGATTTGAGCAGTAAAAAGGGTGAGGAGGTACTAGTAAAAGGCTGGGTGGATGTGAGAAGAGATCAAGGTAAGATGATCTTTTTAGACTTTAGAGATATGACTGGCCGCGTGCAGGGTGTGATGCTACCAGGGGCCGCTGAGGCGCTAGAGGTGGGTAAAGAGCTGAGGCAGGAGTATGTGGTGGCTGTCTCGGGTAAAGTAAATGAAAGACCGGAGAAAAATAAAAAGGAAGGAGTGCTAAATGGTGATATAGAGCTGGAGATATTAAATATAGAAATACTTAACACATCAGAAGTAATACCTTTCCCGCTGGATGCCGACACTCGCAACATAGACGAGGCTTTGCGTATGAAGTATCGCTATTTGGATTTGCGTAGTGAGAGAATGCAAAAAAATATCAGAAACAGAGACAAGTTGATCTCATTTTTTAGAGACTATATGCATGCAAATAATTTTGTGGAAATAGAGACGCCACTACTCATAAAAGGTACACCAGAAGGTAGCCGCGAATACCTCGTACCATCTCGCACCGAGAATGGAAAGTTTTATGCACTTCCGCAGTCGCCACAGCAATTTAAGCAGCTAGCTATGGTGGCAGGATTTGAAAAGTATTTTCAAATAGCAAGATGTATGCGCGATGAAGATACTCGCGGAGATAGACAGCCCGAGTTTACTCAGCTCGATTTTGAAATGTCTTTTGTGAGCCAAGAAGAAATACTCGAATACACCGAAAAAATGTTTATAGAAATGATAAAAAAACTCTACCCTCAAAAGCATTTTAGCCAGCTACCTTTTCCTCGTATGACTTTTGCTGAAAGCATGTCAAAGTACGGCTCGGACAAGCCAGATATAAGGAAAAATAAAGAAGATGAAAATGAGCTAGCATTTGCTTGGGTACTAGACTTTCCAATGTTTGAAAAAAATGATGACGGTACACTACAGGCTGCACATCATCCATTTTGTAGTGTAAATCCAGAAGACAAAGAAAAGTTTATGAAAGGCGAAGACCTCATGTCTATCAGGGCAAATTCTTACGATCTAGTGCTAAATGGCTATGAACTTTCATCGGGCAGTATTCGCATACATGACAGCGCTGAACAAAAGAAAGTGTTTGAGCTGATGAATATAAGTGACGCTGAAATAGAAAGTAAATTTGGGCATATACTAGAGGCCTTTAAATACGGCTGCCCTCCGCATGGAGGCTTTGCCCCGGGTATAGATCGCACAATGATGATACTAGAAAACGAACCAAATATACGCGAAGTGATAGCCTTTGCAAAAACAGGCGAAGGTAAGGATCTGATGATGGGCGCGCCAGCGCATATGGGCGAAAAGCAGGTAAAGGAGCTAGGTATAAGGTTTGAAAACAAATAACTTTAAAAAATACTCAATGGAAAAAATAAAAAGCACGCAAATAATAGTAGAAAAAAGTAATTTTTCAAATCAAGAAAATTCATTTTTCTATACCCTAGCGGAACTATATAAAAAAACTACAGGCACAACTTTGGAATTAGATTTTCTATTAAATGCAGAGGCACATATTTTAGTCAATAAAAATAAAGAAGTTTTGGGAGGCTTTTTTACAGCTTTAGATGGAGATTTAGTTGCGGACAAAAATATTCTCGACTTTAAAAATTCAAAATTTATTAAAAATGGTCTTTATATTACAGGGCTAGTGATTGATGAGCATTTTAAAGATGATGTAAGTGTGATGAAGTTTATGGAGGTGAAAATAAAAGAATTTAAAAGAAAAGGTTTCGCTCCTTGGGCTGTGGTGAGTGATGAATGGATAAAAAATAAATATATAGAACGCGGATATGTGGTAGAAAAAATATCAGGAGAAAATGGTCTATATTTAGTTATTTTTTAATTTTGCTATACTAAAATTATGAGTACAATTTTCAAAAAAATAATAGACAAAGAAGTGCCGGCAGAGATAATTTATGAAGATGCGGATTTTATAGCCTTTATGGATATTTTTCCTATTAAAAAAGGACACTTTTTACTAGTGCCAAAGATAGAAGTAGACAAGTTTTATGATCTCCCAGAAGATATTTATACAAAATTATTTTTGAAAGTAAAAGAGTTGATACAAAAATGCGAAGCACCTTTAATTGAAAAACTAGATATAAAAAGAGTAGGCATAGCAGTGGAGGGTTTTGGTGTGCCGCATGCTCATGTGCATTTTATACCGCTCCATACTGGCCAGGAAATGAATCCAGAGAAAACCTATAAAGCTGACGAGGCAGAGTTGCGTGAGATGGCAGATTTTTATCGCAAGATATTTATGATAAACTAAAAACATATGCAAAATCCAAAAAATATATTTGTACTTCCTTTCGATCATCGTGCCAGCTTTGTCAAAAACATGTTTGGCTTTGAAGAGCCTTTAAATGAATATCAAATAGCAAAGGTGAAGGAGTATAAAAATATAATATTTAGCGCTATAGATAAGGCTATCGAGATGGGCATACCCAAAGAAAGTAGCGCAGTCCTAGTGGATGAAATATATGGACTAGAAATACTAAAAGAGGCAAAAGCAAAAGGGCTGATCACCATGCAGACAGTAGAAAAGTCTGGAAAGGAGGAATTTGAATTTGAATTTGGAGTGGAATTTGGTGCGCATTTACTTGCTGTCGGGCCGACATACGCAAAGGCATTAGTGAGATACGATATCAAAAAAGATAATAGTCTGCAGCTAGGCAGATTAAAAGAACTGTCGGATTTTGTGCACGCAAATGGCATCGGGCTTTTGATAGAGCCGCTCATGCAGTCACATGGCGAGCAGCAGCATTTTGATCATATAGAAAGATACGAAGATCTCATCACCATGATAAGAGAAATGCAGTACGCAGGGATAGAAGCAGATGTCTGGAAAATAGAAGGGCTGTATGACGAGTATCAATACGCGCAGGCGGTAGCGCAAGCTCAGAATGAAGAAAGTAGAAAAAATGTAGCCATAATAATACTCGGAAGAAATGAAACCAAAGAGCATGTGATGGACTGGATAGGTGAGGGGCGCAGTGTCGAGGGGATAGTGGGATTTGCTGTAGGTAGGACTATTTTTTGGGAGCCGCTAGTAGCATTAAACGCGGGAAAAATCTCTAAAGAAGAAGCTATACAAAAAATAGCTGAAGATTATTTTGAGTATTATAAGCATTTTATAGCAGCCTAAGGATTTTGCTTGACTTTAATTTTAAATTTTGATAGAATGCTCTTTATCGCTGTTGATTAAATTTGTGATTATTTTACAGATAAAAAACAGCCCGCAACTTGAAAATAAAATAGTCATCCGCACTGAGCTCTAGCTAGTAAAATACTAGAGGCGTCAGATCTAGAGTCAATACTTAAACAAAGCAATTTGTTTAATGTGTTATTGCGAGATGAATACTGAATACTAGAGCGCATTGTAAAAAAGGTAGCGCTCTTTAGATCAGGGTAAGAGTGAAGATGGCAGCGGTGTCATCCTCTCCTCTCACAAATGTGTTTATATTCAAGATATAAATTATATAGCTTTACACTTCCTAATAGGAAGTAATAAGGGTATACGGTGGATGCCTTGGCTCTGTATGGCGATGAAGGACGTAGCATGAGAACGATAAGTTTCGGGGAGCCCTCTAGCAGGCTTTGATCCGGAAATTTCCGAATGGGGAAACCTTATAAGGGTAATGCCTTATAGTAGAGCGCTTTAAGCGCCTACGCTCACCTGGGGAATTGAAACCTCTTAGTACCCAGAGGAAAATAAACTAATTTAAGTATTCTCATAGTAGCGGCGAGCGAAATGGGAGAAGCCCAAACCAAACAGTTTACTGTTGTGGGGTTGTAAGACGAAGACGTAGATTTCTAGAAAAGTTACAAATTGTGTTATTAGAAGAATTGGCTGGAAAGCCAAACCAAAGAGGGTGATAGTCCCGTAAACGAAAATAATCACAACTTTTTTGTCTTCGTTCTTGAGTAATTCGAGACATCAAAAGCTCGGGTGAATCTGCCGGGACTAACCGGCAAGGCTAAATACGTACAGAGACCGATAGTGAACAAGTACCGTGAGGGAAAGGTGAAAAGCAACCCGGGAGGGTGATGAAATAAACCTGAAACCGTATATCTACAAGGAGTCGAAGAGGGTGCAAGTCCTCGACGGCGTGCCTATTGAAGAATGAGCCAACGAGTTTTATTATGTGGCACAGCTAAGTATTTAAAAATATGGAGCTAAAGGGAAACCGAGTGTTAATAGCGCGAAAATTAGTCTCATAATAAAGACCCGAAGCCAGATGAGCTTACCATGAGCAGGTTGAAGTTCGCAGAAATGCGAATGGAGGACCGAACCGGTTGACTGTTCAACATCATCGGATGACTTGTGGTATGGAGTGAAAAGCTAATCGAATCTGGCAATAGCTGGTTCTCTCCGAAATAGTTTTTGGACTAGCGTCATGCGTTCCCTTTGGGGGTAGAGCACTGGAAAGTTTCGACTTGCCGCAAGGTGGCGAAACTTATCAAACTCCGAATACCAAAGATAAAAAGCGTGGCAGTAAGACTCCGGGGGCGAAGCTCCGGTGGTCAAGAGGGAAACAGCCCTGATCTCAAGTTAAGGTCCCTAAATATATACTAAGTGCAAGCGAGGAGGTAGGATTTCATTGACAATGAGGATGTTTGCTTAGAAGCAGCAATCATTTAAAGAAAGCGTAACAGCTCACCCATCGAGAGATCCCGCGCCGCAAATAATCGGGGCTTAAGTATATTACCGAAGCTGAGGGCTTGTAGGTTTTGTAGAAAGTATAATCCAATCTATTTATTCCGTAATTTATTATGGTTTTATATTTTAGTTTATGCTTTCTATTAAGCCTACAAGCGGTAGGAGAGTGTTCGTATCTGCACTGAAGCTAAAGGGGTGACCCATAGTGGAGCGTTACGAAGTAAGAATGTTGGCACAAGTAACCGCAAGGGGTGTGAGAAACACCCCCGCCGAAAGAACAAGGGTTCCTACACTATGATTATCATTGTAGGGTTAGTCGGGCCTAAGGAAATGGCTATGCGCCGGATCCGATGGACAAAAGGTTAATATTCCTTTACTTTTTTGTATAGTGATGGAGTGACGAAGTTTAGTATGTATGGCTCATTATCGAATTTGAGTTTGTTATCTTATTGTTTGTCTTAGGTAAATCCGGGACGATGACTTCAATGTCGCACGAAAGGGTAGCATAAATGTGCTGGTTCGCCAGTATAAATTTTACAAAGCAAGCTTCCAAGAAAATCTTCTAAACTTAATATACAGAAAAACCGTACCGCAAACCGACACAGGTGTTCAGCTCGAGTAGAGTAAGGCGAACGAGTGATGGCTCTCTAAGGAACTCGGCAAAAAAGCAGCCGTAACTTCGGGATAAGGCTCGCCTATAGCAATGTAGGCTGCAACAAAAGTTTTTCTGGCAACTGTTTACCTAAAACACAGCTCCCTGCGAAATCGTAAGATGATGTATAGGGGGTGACACCTGACCAATGCCGGAAGGTCAAATAGTGGTGGTGCGATTATATCAAGCTGTCCGCTATAAGCCCCGGTGAATGTCGGCCGTAACTATAACGGTCCTAAGGTTTTGCAAATAATCTGCTTTATGCATTTTGTTTGCAAAAGACTAAGGACTGTTATTGGTAAAATAGGAAACGAAATAAGAAATAATCATATGACCATTCATCAGCTACCTGGTTTTTTAGAAATATAAAACAAGTCAACACATAACCTACAAGAGACCAAATGTTATGCCCTTCGCTTAAATTTATTTAAGAAAGGTGAAGATAGAGTCCGTATTAGAGGAACATATGAGCGAAGTTCCTTGTCTGGTAAGTTCAGACGCGCACGAATGGTGTAATGACTGGAAAACTGTCTCAGAGAGCAGCTCGGTGAAAATACAGTACCGGTGAAGATGCCGGTTACCTGCAGGTAGACGAAAAGACCCCAGAAGCTTTACTATAGCTTGGTATTGACTTTGTTTGATTGATGCGTAGCATAGGTGGAAGGATTTGAAGCAATTATTTCGGTAGTTGTGGATCCGACAGTGAAATACCACCCTTCAATTGGGCAAAGTCTAATGTGTGCGGAAAAAACGCACGCTGACAGTATCTGGTGGGTAGTTTGGCTGGGGCGGCATCCTCCTAAAAAGTAACGGAGGAGTTCAAAGGTCAGCTAGGCGCGAATGGACACCGTGCCGATAGTGTAAGGGCACAAGCTGGCTTAACTGTGAGACGGGCAGGTCAAGCAGATACGAAAGTAGAACCTAGTGAACCGACGCCACGCTTTAGATGCGGGCGAAGATTAACGGATAAAAGTTACTCTGGGGATAACAGGCTAGTTGTATCTAAGAGTCCATATCGACGATACAGTTCGGCACCTCGATGTCGACTCATCTTATCCTGGCGCTGAAGAAGGTGCCAAGGGTTTGGCTGTTCGCCAATTAAAAAGATACGTGAGTTGGGTTCAAACCGTCGTGAGACAGGTTGGTCTCCTATCTCCTGCAGGCGTTGACTCTTGAGTGGATTTGCCCTTAGTACGAGAGGACCGGGGTGAACTGACCTCTGGTGTATCAGCTGTTTTGTCAAAAGCAAGCTGAGTAGCTATGTTGGGTTAAGATAAATTCTGAAAGCATATAAGAATGAAACTGACCACAAGATAAGGAGTCGTTTGAGACTGGTAAGAGATGATTACCTTGATAGGCATTAGGTGTACGCACAGTAATGTGTTCAGCCGAGATGTACTAATGAGTCGAATTTCCTATTAGGAAGTGTGAAGCTATATGTAAAATAATTATAATAATGTATAATAAGTGTGTCTCTAGATATTATTGTACAAAGTATTTCAGGTTTTTTGATCTGGTGACACGTCGGCGTGGACCCATCTCTTCCCATTCCGAACAGAGTCATGAAACGCGCTCGTGCCGATGATACTCATTAATTTGGGCAAAGTAGGTAGTCGCCAGATCAAAGCATCTGAATATGAAAAATAAAATTATTATTTTAGTAGCATTTATTTTTATAACATTTTTTGTAGTTTTTAAGTTTTCTGGTTTTGATTTAAGTAGTGCCCAAAACAATTTTAATAATATAACTGCAACAACCAGTGTGAGTTTACTTTTTGTGGGAGATATAATGCTATCGCGTGGAGTGAATTATGAATTGGTACAACTCGAAAAAAGTACTACCAGTAAAGAGTTTTTGGATATCATACCTTTTCAAAATATAGCGAGCGTGACTCGTAAATATGATCTCACTATAGGTAATCTAGAAACCCCAATAGTGGCAAATGGTAAATACGGCAGGCCAGATCAGGTGGTGTTTAATACTAATCCCAAATATATTAAAAATCTAAAGAATGCTGGGTTTGATATTTTGACTCTAGCAAATAATCATAGCATGGATAAAGGTCTATCTGGTGCAAGCAGCACGATGAGTCTCCTTGCGGCTGCTGGCATAGATAGTTTTGGTATAGGAGACAAATGTCATGAAGGCATAATAAAAGAGGTTAATGGTATCAAAATAGGCTTTCTAGGCTATTCTTATACAGCATTTAATCACACACTTTATAGTCCTGACAAGTTTGTATGCGACTTAAATGATTTTGAAACCGTAAAAAAAGATGTAAAAAATATTTTAGAAAAAGTGGATGTAGTAGTAGTCTATACTCATAGCGGTATAGAGTATGAAAAAGCGGCGAGTGCAAAAGATGTGCAAAAAATGCGAGCACTGATAGATGTGGGAGTAAAGGTAGTAGTAAATACACATCCGCATGTAATACAAAGAACAGAAAAATATAAAGATGGTGTAATAGCCTATTCGCTGGGCAATTTTGTATTTGACCAGGAAAGGGAGTCTAATAAAAAAGGCAAAATGCTAGAAGTGCAAATAGAAAATAAAAATATAAAATCTTATAAAGATATTCCAATATATATTAAAAACTTTTGTTGTCCAGAAATACTAAAATAGTATATAATATAATATATGACATGGCGCGCAAATAGACAGTTTATAATTTTTCTAATATATTTTTTTGTAATTTCTATACCGATAATCTTAATGGCTTTATTTTTTTTAACCAAAGAAAATACCTGCTTTGATAAAGTCCAAAATGGAGATGAGATAGGAATAGACTGTGGAGGCACTTGCTCTTTGCAGTGTTTGGGTACTTATAAAAATCCCAAAATAATATTTTCTAGAGCTTTAAAAGTGTCCGAAAATAAATATAATATTTTTGCACTTTTAGAAAACTACAATAAAGATGTATATTTTCCCCTTATACCGTATAGTATTTCTGGATACAATGCCTCTGGCACACTACTACTCACTGCTAGTGGTACCACGAATATTTTTCAGAGCACTCAAGGGGTTATTTTTATACCAAATGTATCAATGAAGCAAACTCCGAGAATAATAGATTTAAATTTAGGGGACTATAAAGGTTTTAAAAGTGTCGAAAATGAAGTGAAAACAAACGTACAAACAGGAGCTTGGAAAAACCAAAGGATTTCAGGAAACAATTTACAAGTAGTAGCTGAATTAAAAAATACAGGCATAAAAGGTGTGAGCGCAATAGAAGTATATGCAATGCTATATGACGATACTAAAACAGTGTACGCCGTAGGCAAAACTTTTGTAAGCTCACTCGCAGGTAGGACAAACTCCGCTGTGGTCTTTACTTGGGGCAATATAAAAGATCCTACAAAAATAGATTTTATAATTTCTGAAAAAAAATAAGTATGAATCTTTATTTAAAAAGTTTTTTTAAAAATAATTTTCTTATTTTTATATCCTGTATTATTCTTTCTTCCTTTGGGCTTTCTACTATCTATAACTTTACAGGAGACAATAGTCTTTTTTACAAGCAGTTAGTGATTATTCTAATTGGTTTTTCTAGTATGATAGCTTTGTCTTTTTTAGATTTTTCTTTTTTAAAAAATAAGAACTATGTTTTTATTTTTTATATTTTTACTTTAATAGTACTTTCTGTATTACTTTTTTTTGGTTATGTAAATAATGGCTCACAAAGCTGGTTTCGTATTGCTGGCATATCTTTTCAGCCAGCCGAGTTTGCTAAGCTTGCTTTGATTTTGATGTTAGCAAAATATTTACATAAAAGACATGTGGATATAGCTTATTTTAATCATGTGCTTATATCTGGGCTCTATACTTTGATAGCCACTGCCTTGGTTTTAAAACAGCCGGACCTCGGGTCTGCTCTAGTCATAGTGGGTATTTGGACTGTGCTTGTTTTTGTATCTGGAATATCTAAAAAACATATTTTTATTATTTTTTTATTTGCTATAGCTACTATCTTTTTTGCATGGAAATTTGTATTTGCAAATTATCAAAAAGAAAGAATACTAAATTTTGTAGACCCACTACGTGATGTGCGAGGTAGTGGATACAATGTATTTCAGTCTATAATAGCTGTCGGATCTGGTGGGTTTTCTGGAAAAGGAGTATCTTTGGGCACTCAATCAAAATTATCCTTTTTACCGGAATATCAAACAGATTTTATATTCGCAGGCTTTGCTGAGGAGTGGGGTTTTATAGGTGTCTGCATGCTTGTATTTTTATTTTTACTGCTCATTTTTAGTCTTTGCATATTAGCTACGAGGGCACCAGATAATTTTGAAATGCTTTTTATTATGGGTGTAGCTGCTTATTTTATAATACATTTTTGTGTAAATGTAGGTATGAATATGGGTATACTACCAGTCACGGGCATACCACTTCCTTTTGTTTCCGCTGGTGGTACGCATTTACTACTTGAGTCTATTATGTTAGGCATAGTTTTCTCTATGTCTAAAAATTCTTTAAAAAATCACAAAAAGAGTAATTTTGTGTTATAATTAGCTGTATTAAAGTTAAGTATGATTAAAAATAAAGTATTTTTACTACTAATAGATATTTTAAGTGTTTACTTGGCTGTTCTCTTGGCTGT
>JAYWGA010000009.1:0-4211 GCA_043778525.1 bacterium | reverse complement strand
TGGTCGATATTATTAGTAGCAAACCAATTTCAAAGGATAAAAGCTTTGAAGTCTTGGCTAAAGTAAGATAATTATATGTTGCAAGTAGGAACAAATGTAGTAGTGACGGATAACTCTGGAGGACGTCTCGGCCGTATCTTTACTGTACTCGGTGGTACCCGTCATGGGTCTGCCGGTATTGGAGATATAGTCGTGCTGTCTATAAAGGTAGCCGACCCTCGCAAGGCAGTAAAGAAAAAAGATATAGTATACGGAGTAGTGGTGCGTACTAAAAAGCCGTACCGCCGCATAGATGGATCTTATATCTCATTTTCTGACAATGCTGTAGTAATAGTAAACGGTAAAGGAAAACAAAAACTAGAACCTCGCGCCGGCCGTGTCTTTGGACCTGTGCCTCGTGAGCTACAAGAAAAAGGTTATCAAAAAATTATTTCTCTAGCTCCTGAAGTGCTATAATTATAAGTAAGTATACATATATGAAAATCAAAAAAGGAGATACGGTAGTAGTTATAGCTGGAAAAGATAAAGGAAAAAGAGGAGAAGTGATAGCAACTTTCAAAGAAATAGGAAAGGTGACTGTAGCTGGTATAAACATGAAAACACATCATGTGAAGCCTACAAAAGATGGCGAAAAAGGACACAAGGCTTTAAGACCAGGTGCCCTACAAGCCTCAAATGTAGCTGCAATAGATCCAAAATCTGACAAAGCAACACGCGTGGGATACATTTTCGAAAATGGCAAAAAGGTTCGTATTGCCAAGAAAAGTAAAACCCCACTTAAATAATTTATAAATTAAACCCCCTTTAAAGTAATTTAAAGACAAGCAAGGTATGGATAGTATAAAAACAATGGAAGGAAAAGCATATGATGCAATGAAGGCACAATTTGGATACACAAACAAATTATCTGCTCCTCGCTTAAGCAAAATAGTACTCTCAGTGGGTACTGGATCTGGTATGAAAAAAGACAGAAACCGCAACACTCTTGTGGTGGACCGCCTTACAAAGATTACAGGTCAAAAAGCTGCACTCAGAGCTGCAAAGAAGTCAGTTGCATCATTTAAAATGCGTGAAGGAGACCCGGTAGGAGTCATGGTGACACTACGCGGAGAAAAGATGTACAGCTTTATAGACAAGCTTATCAAAGTATCATTCCCTAGAACAAAAGACTTTAGAGGAATACCAGAAACAAATGTTGACGCTCTCGGAAACATGACAACTGGTATAAAAGAGCATACTATTTTCCCAGAAATACATGATGAAGAATTAAAAGATGTATTTAGTCTAGCTATCTCGGTAGTGACGACTGCAAAGTCTAAAGATGAAGCATTAGTATTTTTCAAACATTTAGGTATGCCTTTTAAAAAATAATTTTAAAAAAATATGCCAACAGTAAATCAACTAATCAAAAAGCCTAGAAACAAAGTCAATCGCAAGAGTAGATCTGTAGCTATGGCCAAAGGAATAAACAGCATCTTAAACAAGCCTGTATATTACAATGCGCCCTTTAAAAGGGGTGTATGTACAAAGGTGACCACCACCACTCCAAAAAAGCCAAACTCAGCTGTGCGTAAAATCGCTCGTGTGAGACTGACAAACGGAATGGAAGTGACCGCCTATATACCAGGTATGGGCCACAAATTGCAAGAGCACTCAGTAGTCATGCTACGTGGTGGTCGTGTAAAGGATTTGGCAGGTGTGCGTTATCATATAGTACGCGGACGCCTCGATGCTACTTCGGTAGAAAAGAGAATGCAAGGCCGTAGTAAATATGGTGCAAAAAGACCAAAAGCAAAAGCATAATTTTTAAAAATTAAGCAAAAGTTTTAGTCCAAAAAACAAACAAACAAAAACACTTTAGCAATAAAGTGTTTTTGTTTGTTTTTAAGACAGAATTGAATTATTTGACATATCTTATATTTAATGTATAATACAAAATGGGCTGCAACACGCAGTAAACACAAACCAAAAGATAGGACAAAGTCATGAATAATCTTTTTGAGACACTTCCCGAAAGCTCGATCGTCCGCAAAGTCATCGTGCCGAGTGAGGACTTTCTGACCCTTGCCACAAAAGGTGGCAGGAAGAAAGGCTATGTCAATGAAGAGGTTGTTGCAGAAATGCCGTCACCTTTCTCGGCTGGCACTGAGGTGGAACTCTTCTATATGCCATTGCGGAAAGGTGAGTTGACATCGGCCAAACAATTCCATGAAATATTGGAAGAGTATGGCCTCAAGTCAGATCCTCGGACTCACGCAGCAGATGTCGCTGCAGATCCAAAATTTGCAGATCTGCATCCCAGTGGTTCGCAGTGGCTGGATAATGATATTAAATTCTGCTACGCTGTCTTCAGGCTCTGGCCTGGCGCTCGTCTGGTAGGTGTCGATCAGGGCGCTCGTGGCTGGAATGGCTCTTGGTGGCTGGTGGGCGTTCGCCCAGTCCTCGGGACTTAGAGTCTCAGCACTCTTTGATTCTTAGGACTTTGCTCTCAAAGGCTCCGGTTTAATACCCGGGGCTTTTTCTTTTTGTAAATTAGCAAATTATTTAAAAACAAAAACACTTTAACAATAAAGTCTTTTTGTTTTTACGACTAAGTATTTTGTCTAACTATTTGACAGATATATATATATATATGCTAGTATACTAGCAACTGAGGGAATATCTCCCCCAGCTCTCAAACACAGGAGATCTTTGAGATGTCGACTTTTAATAATCTGAAGAACGCTACTTTCGGCTCCATCGCTTTGATGGTCTCGGCTACCTTCGTCTCGGCGCAAGATTTGCCGAGCTTTGACCAGTTTCTGAGTCAAAATCCGATGTTCAATATGTCGAACACGACTCAGGGCTTTGCTCCGGCGATGCCTCAGATGCCGCAGTTCAACTTGCCCTCGCCAAATCTACCGAGTTTCAATGATCTCGGCAATCAGGCAGGACGTTGGGTTTCGAATGATTTGGCAACGCCACCGAGTGACTACTGGGCACCAAGTACAATTTATAGTGGTGCAAACACTATTATTAAGCAAGGCCCTCTTGATATTGTTGGCTTCTATGCAGGTTATATCAGAAACCTAACAAAAGCAACAGGTCAAGCTGGCAATGGCTATGCCACGATGGTACGCCGCCAGTACTACGGGCAAAACCCTTGGGGCTGGTGAAATAAAGTGCTAAACTAAATAAATATGGAGGAAAAAGATAAAAATAAGGGTGTGAAAAGTTTTCTATGGAGTCTCTCCATTTGGATTTCCGCCTTTTGGCCTTGGTAAACTTCCTTTAAAGGGCGGTCGCTAGCGACCGCCCTTTTTTTATCTCCAGTCACAAAAAGTCGCCAAAATCGTATTTTAATGTATACTTAAAGAATATGTTTGCAAAAGAAAATCTTGATGTATTGAATAATAATAGTGTTAAAAAAAATAATTTTAAAGGCTTTAAACTTTTGAGTTTATTGTTTATACTTCTATTTAGTTTTAGTGCTACTACCTTTGCGCAGGTATCTCCCGAGGAGCGCGTAAAGCTAGAAGCTGAGCTGCGTGAGCTAGAAGCCGAGAGTGCGCGTATACAAAGTAGTCTGACTGCAAAAAAGGGTGTGAGCGCATCTTTAAAAAGAGATCTAGATATCATAGCTGGAAAAATATCTGCCTCTAAAAACCAAATCAAAAAACTAGATGTAAATATAAAAAAGCTATCGGGCGAAATAGTAGATAGAGAAGGTAGAATAGAGACACTAAGCGGTAAAATAAATAAAAATAAAGAATATATATCAAAGTCTATAAATGAGCTGCGCAAGCTAGACGATATGCGGGCTGTGGTTGCTTTTTCTAAAGAGCTTCCTCTTTCGGAGGTATTTGTGGACAGAGCAAATTATAAATCTATACAAGAAGGTCTTTCTTTTAATGTAGATAGCCTTAAGACAAATAAAAAATTTGTGGAGGTAGAAAAAAGCGTACTAGAAGACAAAAAAGATGAAAACGTAGACTTAAAGAAAAAACAAGAAAGTGAAAAAAGAAAAGTAGAAGTAGTAAAAGAAGAAAAAAATACTTTGCTCACTATCACCAAAGGTGAAGAAAAAGAATATGCCAAGGCTTTAGCTGAAAAGCAAAAGCAAGTAGCTGCTCTAAAGTCACGTCTCTTTGTGCTTCGTGATACTGGCGGCATTACTTTTGATAAAGCTCAGCAATATGCAAAAGCGGCAAGTAAGGCGACAGGGGTGCGCG
>JAYWGA010000008.1:0-11923 GCA_043778525.1 bacterium | reverse complement strand
CCGTCATCTTCATCTATCATAGAGCTACAAATAGGATATTCTCCTCCATCATTTACAAAGAAGAACCATAAATATTCGTATTCACCATTTATAATTTTGGTGTAGCTTGAATTTTGATTCGCCCATTCAGGATGGGCGGCAATGTCTACAGCATGTGTACCTGGACAGGGTTTCAGACCGTACCGCTGATACATCAAATTTGAATTCCGCAATTCCCGTCTCCAGCTGTTTTCATCTGGTAGCAGGATCGGCGGAGTGTAAACAATTTGTACATGTGTACCAGGGGTAAAGTATGTAGGAATTTTTTCAAGAATTTCTCCTTTACCTCCTTTGTAGTAAGGCCTTCTTCCGTTTGCTGTACAAATTGATTCAAAGCTTCCATGCTCTGGTACAATCAGATCACGAATTATCGCGTCATCGGGCAAGGGAAAGAATTCGGTATTCCGTTTTTGTGCCTCGGTCATTGGTTTTCTCTATGCTTAATTATTTCAAAATGGAAACGCTCTCACGCGCACCCGGCTGAGGGCATATTAGCATAAAAAGCTTTGTGTGTAAACAAAAAGAAAATACCTATTTCTAGGTATTTTCTTTTTTCTATTTTATTTAGAAAATATTTTACAAACTAAGCACCATACACAAAGGTAAGTGCCTTACCCATCTGCCCCGCGCGGCCAGTACGGCCTATGCGGTGTATATACGTCTCATAATTGTTTGGTATTTCATAATTTATCACATGAGTGATATCTTTTATGTCTATACCTCTTGCAGCTACATCCGTTGCTACCACCACCTGTATGCGGCCAGACTTTAGGTCACGCACTACACCTTCACGCGCTCTATTTCTCATATCACCGTGCAGGCCTGATGCATGAAAGCCCCTCGAGATAAGCTCCTCACTAAGGTCATCCACATTTCTTTTTGTCTCACAAAATACCAGTACTTTATTTGCTTCTTTGTTTATCAAGATATCATGTAGAGCATCTATTTTATTACTAGCACCACGCTTTACACGCACTACATCTTGGTCTACATTAGCGCTCGTTGCACGAGATTTTATTTCTATCACCTCTGGAGACTTTAGAAATTCACTACATAGATTGCGTATTTCATTTGAAAAAGTTGCTGAAAAGAAGAAGCTTTGCTTGTCCTCTTGCATACTATGTAGTATAGATCTCATGTCATCCACAAATCCCATGTCTAGCATGCGATCTGCTTCATCCAGTACGGCTATACTATATTCATTTGTTCTTATTTTTCTTCTGTCGATAAGATCTTGTACGCGGCCCGGTGTACCTATTACCACATGTACGCCACGAGACAGCTTACTTATCTGAGCAAATATCGGTGAGCCTCCCACACACACGGCACTATATATACCGAGACCCTTTGCAAAAGAAATAAACTCAGCCTCTATCTGCTGTGCTAGCTCTCTGGTCGGTGCTAGGATTATAGCTTTTTTACTTTTATCATTTACTATAGTGTTGATTATAGGTATAAGGAAAGCTGCAGTCTTACCTGTACCTGTATTTGCTATACCTATTATATCTCCACTCGCAAGCCCCAAAGGTATTGCTTTATCTTGTATAGGAGATGGCTTCATATAGCCTTTTGCAAGTATATTTTCTTTTAGACTTTCATTTATTTGAAAATCTGTAAAGTTATGCTCTGGTACAAAAGTATCAGCCTCAGCTGGTACAGCTTTATTTATAAACATATTTTCATTTATAAAACTTTTATTGCCGCCACTGCCGCGAGATCTACCGCGACTACTTTGAGATCCTCGCCCACCACCAAAAGATGATCCTCCGAAAGAAGACACTGGTCTACCAGATGAAAAAGATTTTCTTTCTCCGCCAGCACTACTACCAGATGAAAAAGCTCTGTCTCTGTTTACACCAAAAGATCTTTTTTCTCCAGCATCATATCCATGATCGTCACCACCACGCTGTGATCTACTGCCAAAACTTTTGCGAGCCCCGCCAGCAGCACTTCTACCACTACTACTTTTATACATATTTAAGAAACGTAAAAGCTAAATTAAATCTTTTGTAAATTTAATAGCTTAAAATAATTTATTTTAGTTAATATTTAATTAATTAAATACTACTTATTTTGACTCTGAAAAAAGGTTGTCTGTGACCATTCTTTTTAAAATAGCGGCTCTTTGATCTATATTTTATAACTTCAATTGTCGGAAGTTTACCCATTTCCACGATTTCTCCTTCTACATTTTTAGAGAGAGTTGGTTTGCCAATTTCTGTAGCATTGCCATCATGTCTCAAGAGTACTTCGTCAAAACTGACTTTACTACCCACAGAAAAATCGCCAAGCATTTTCTCAATAGTAATAGTGTCTCCTTCTGAGACTAGGTATTGTTTACCTCCTGTTTTTATAACTGCAAAAGACATAATGTTATAATACTATCATATTTCAAGAGCAAAAGCAAGCACAGATACTACAAGCTACTTTTATCTAGATATTTATTTATAAGTTCAATATCTACAAGATCTTTTTCTCTTTTCCAAACAGATTTCATACGCAATAAATCTTTTAGGCTAGAGAAATAAACGCCTTCAATTTCCTCATATCTGTCTTTATTTTGTAAAAAATAATCTAAATCATATACACTATGAACGGAAGTACAAACTTCAACGCCTTCCCTACATAGCAATTCTACAATTTTATCTTTTACACTGTAAACTTTTTTAAGAGACCATGTTTTGTCTTTTCTTAAAACATCCATTAAGTTTTCCGTAACTACTATATCCAGATCTCTTGTTGGTCTTATATTTTTAACTTCCAATATTCCTCCACCCAAAATAAGGAATTGTTTTTCAGGAAAATTTAAAGCTTTTATTTTTTCTATTATTTTCATATTTTATTTAATACCAAAAGTACTTTTAAAGCTTTGCCAAATACCCTCTCTTTGTTTATTTATTATCACTTTGCTTTGGGTGGCTGTTTTGTCAGAAAAGCTCACTAAGGTATTTGTACTTGCTAAATTATTTACTAAGTTTATATTTTTATAATTCTTCACTGTTTGTTTTCTTATTATATTTGCGGCTGGGCTTGTGCTGCTAGCAAGTGGCAAAAGTATAATACCAGGCGTGCCCGTAGCTGTACTACTCGCCGCACTACTGCTAGCTGTGTTTATATTGCCATACTGTGCTAGCTGCATACCATTAGATGAGTATAAAACAATAGGACTACTTGTAGCTGTAAAGCCTGTGTATTCATTTAGGATCCTTATCGTGCGCTTACCTAAAAGTGAAAAAGATTTTGGAAAAGTAAATATCTTTTCCGGGATTAATTGCTTTAATGTACTACTACTTAGATTTATTTCTTCATTGTTATTATTTGTGATCTCACTATAGCCTACACCCCTTTCGCTACCGGTACGCAGACTGAGATCTGCGTCTACTACTTTTATATACACTTTATCTTCTTGTATAAAGTTGCCGGCCTTTACCTCTAGAGATACAGCATACTCACCGCTTAGCTTATATATTTTCTTTACTTCTTTTTTATCATCACTACTACCATCACCAAAACTCCAAGCATACTGCGCGCTACTAGATATATCTTTTTTATCACCGTCTAGTACTTTTGCACTTAGAATTATCTCACTACCTGTGAGTGCTATTTTATTCTCCCCTGCTTGTACGTATATTTTTTCACTGCTAGGCCAAGAGGCACGTGATGTATAAACTGGATTAAATACGCTAGATCCACCGCCTGTACTAGTACTGCTGGCCGTACTTGTGCCAGTACTGCCACCACCTGCGCTGGGTGGTGTCGAAAATACATTCGCAGCACCTGGCGTAGGCAAGCCCGTACCCCAAGATCCAGACACTAGCTGCTCACTATATCCATTGCCACTATTCGTCACACCAGGGTTATAAGTATAACTATCTACTACTGTGCCGCTATTATTTTTAATAGACAGCGCCTCGCCAGTATTTAAAAGATTAAAACTAGATTTAAATAATTTAAAAGTATTACTGGGAAAATCTTTATTAAATTCAGTAAGGTCTTGAATTATTAGGGTATATTCTCCAGGTAAAAGACTGCTAGACCCCAATGCGGTCAAACCATGATTTTCACCATTTTCAAAAAATTTATATTTTGAAAAATCTATGGTGGCAGATTCATCATTGTACACTTCCAGCCATTCACGATCTGAGTCCGTACCACTTGGGTCAAATTGTATTTCACTTATAATGAGCGCATTTGCACTACTCCAATTCAATAAAAAGATAAAACTAAAAATAAAAAGTAAAAAATTTGCGTTCTGAGTTTTGTTGATTTTCATGATTTTTATTAAATACTCTTTTATTTATAATCAGTTTTGAGTATTTAATAAAGCGGAAAGCACATCTTCGGGTACTTCATCAATTTTTTCTTTTTCTAAAGGTTTTTGTATGTGAGTTTCTTGAGCTTTTATTTTAGCTCTCCCTCTATGTGGTAGGTCTTTGGTATTTTTTATTTCTTCATTTATTATATCTTTTAAAGTACTCTTATTTTCTATGTCTTGATTTATTTTTTCTATTTTAGTTTTTGCGCTCTTCTTTTCTACCGCTTCTTTTATTTCCTCTACATCAGATTTTTGCTCCATGGCTTTTTTTATCGCGTCCGCAAAGTTGTTTCCAATTTTTACTTCCTCCTCTTTTTTATATGTTTTTCTTTTTGGTTTTTCTATTTTTTCCTCTTCAGTTTTTACTCTATCTTCTTTCTTTACAAAAGTACTCGGTAGTATCGGTATCACGAAAGGCTTTTCCTCTTTTACGTCTGGCACTTCTTTGCTTTCTCTAATATCTTTTTTTCTTTCTTTAAGTATCTCAAAACTCTGTTTACTCCAGCTTTCTATTTTTTCCTCTACTTCTTTTTTATCAAAGGCAAAATACTTGCGGCTGTTGGCTATTATTTCTGGTACAAAAGAGTTAGCCAATGCTGGTATCGGTGTCAAACTTTCTGATGAAAAAGGTTTTGATCCTATGCCATCTATCATAAGCTTAAGATAATTTTGGGTAAAGCCGAGGTTTACAAGATCCTCCGCCAAAAAGTTTGGTGCGAATTCTTTTTCTAAAAGCTCAGCGTCGGTAGAGCCTACCCTAAAGGCGACGAGCGAGCCCACATTTCCAAATATAGCCGCCTTTACTTCATCTGTCATCTGCTCTATGTATTGGTTTGCTACCGTCAGTGCTAGCTTATACTTGCGCGATTCAGAAAGTATCTCTGCAAATGACTCATTTGCAAAGTTTTGAAACTCATCTACATAAAGATGGCAGGCCGGCATACGTGACAGCTCTGCGCTCGATAGATTGGCCCTACTCATAGCTGCCAAATATATCTTTGTCACAATCATACCACCGATAAGCTTCATATTATCAGGACCAATAAGCCCCTTAGATAGATTTACTATAAGTATTTTGCGCTCGTCCATCACACGCCTAAAGTCTATAGATGAGTCTTCTTGGCCTATGATATTTCTTATCATTGGATTAGAAATAAACTGCCCTACTTTATTTTGTATAGGAGCTACGGCCTCTGTCGCATATTTGTCATTATATTTTGTA
This sequence comes from bacterium, assembly GCA_043778525.1. GTDB lineage: Bacteria > Patescibacteriota > Minisyncoccia > Phycocordibacterales > UBA5272 > JBBQKQ01. Next base: position 6,347 of record JAYWGA010000008.1, on the reverse strand, counting down.
AATTCATTTTTCCAAAAGTTTATTACTATCGGGTCTTGTACTTTTTCTAGTATGGCATTACGATAGTCTTTATCTGAAAGTAGCCTGTTTATAGAAAGTAGCGTAGTCTCAGGCACATCAAGTAGTGCCAGTAGTGTATAGTTTAGCAAATACTCCATACGAGATGACCAAGCGTCCACCCATATCTTTTTAAAAGCATTCATAAGGCCAGAGGCTACTGAATTTCTTTTGTCCCTTGGTACATCTTCTAGTACATTAAAAGCTATCGGATACTCGGCATCGCTAGGGCAAAAATAAATAACATCATTCATACGTGACTTTGGCACAAACTCCAGCAGCTTTTCGGCGGCCGCTCCATGCGGATCTATAAATATCACACCCTCACCATTTTGTATATCCTGTATGGCCAGGTTTTCCAGCATAGTGGACTTACCCATACCAGTCTTGCCTATTATATACATATGGCGCGTCCTGTCTTTTTCTTTAATACCAAATTTTGTCTTTTGATTTCTAAAATCAGTCTGCGCAAAATAGGTTATTCTATTATCTCTTTCATCCATATATTAATTAAAGTATATATTAAATACCCAAAAAGCCAAAGTTTACCACTCCAGACTGCCAAGATCTAACTATATCTATCGGATACCCAAGCATAAGTATATTTAAAGTCAAATTATCACGTATAAGCACAAAACACATAACTTCAAAAATAACCAGTACCACAAAGACTAATTTCCATCTATTTAAAGCTGCAAAAACGAATCCAAAGAAAGCACAGAATACATCCGAAACTGAATTTAAAATACTGTCACCACTATACCCCACTGCAATGGTAGCTTCACGATATTTATTTATAATAAAAGGCGAGTTTTCTAAAATCTCCCAAGCCATCTCGGTACAAATAGCAAAGAGTGCGAGCACCCAAATCTTTTGCCTTGGAAATAAAAACTTGTAAATCCAGTAAAATAAGAAGCCGTGTATAATATGCGAAAAAGTATACCAGTCAAATATTTGCTGCGAGTTTTCGGCACTCACCACCTCGCTAGTCCAGAGCATTATTTTACCCGACTTTGATATATACGGCTGCCCCGCAAAGTGTAGTATCAATATTTGCAAAAGTATTAAAAATATAAATACTAGCCAAAATATTAGCGGCAGATTTTTAAAAAAGTCTACAAATGCTTTTAATTTTTTATTCATATTTTTAGTATAGCATTTATATAAAATCAAAACCTTTTTTATACACTTCTGGTAATATATTTTCTTCTTCTTTTACCTTTATAAAAGTATCTATATATCTCCACATATATTTTATCTCCTCAAAAGATGCTGATACATCTTGACTCCCGCTACTTGCTGCTGCAAATATTTTTGCATATTCTACTACATACTGATGGCTCACATTTGGATCTAAAACAAATTCTTCTACGAAATTATCTAAATTATTTTTTGTAAAATACAAAATGACTTTACCCAAAATAATATCAAAAACTATTTTACTTATCTGCTTTTCTTCATACAAAACATTTTCTTTAAATATTATCTCTAAACTTTTTTTACTTTCCTTTATTGCCTTTCCAGCCACAAGTCCCAGCTTTATATCTTTATACTTTTCCGACTGCAAATGTGAGCTTAAAATAGCCGCAGTCTCTGTGCGACTATTTTCTCTCACTCCTTTTATATTTTTATAGCCCTCGTACTGGAAAGTTTTAATATCTGAAATATCTTTATCTTCAAAGTCAAAATTTTCTTTAAAAAACTTTATCTTAGAATCTTTTTCTGATAAATCTAAATCCCCAAGCACAAGCGCCAGTATCTGCAAAAGATGATTTTGCATCACATCGCGTATCACCCCTAGATCATCATAAAAAGTCCCTCGCGTATCTACGTCTAAAGTCTCCAGCAAATATACTTTTACTTCTTCTATATTACTTTTATTTAAAATATTTTCAAGCTCCAGATTTTCCTTTCTAAAGTCTCGCATACTTTGCAAAAAGCTTTTAGCCAGATAATGCTCTACTCTAAAAATATTTTCATCTTCAAAGTTTTGTAAAATTAAATTGTTTAACGCTTCAGCACTCGCCTCATCTTTACCAAAAGGTTTTTCTATTATTAGTTTTATATTATTAGTTTTATCTACATCACCCTCCCCTGCACTTTTTATTTTTGGTATTACTGTGTCAAAAAGTTTTGGATGTATGGAAAAATAAAAAATAATATTTAAATTTTCTTTTTGACCTACTATTTTATATATATTTTCATATAGATTTTTGTAAAAGCTATCATCACTCAGATCTCCCTGGCTGTAAAAAACTTTTTCTAAAAAGCTTTCTTTTTCATTATTGTCTTTTATATTTAGCTTTTTTTCTATTCCAGCTTTCAATAAGTCCCTATAAGTCTCATCTGTGTACTCGCTACGCCCACAGCCGATTATAAAATCGTTACCAAAACTGTCTTTGACATTATTAGAAAATAGATGAAATAAAGACGGTGCAATTTTATTTTGCATCAAATCCCCCGTACCACCCAATATCACAAATACATTTTTTTTCTTTAATTCTTTACCAAAAGACATAAGAGCTAATTATACCACAAACAAAAATAGCCAGTATTGCTACTGACTAAATTTGTTTTGCGATTGCCTCAGACGAATCTGATTTAAAAGCAAAATAGTGTAAACATAAATATCAAACATTGAAAATTAAAGCGATAACTTTTTGAAAAGTATTCTTAAACCAGGCAATTACTTTGTCCTTAGCTTAGCATCGTATCCTTACAGGCGTCTTACTTTAATGCGCGAGTTATCTTAGATGACTTTTGTATATATTCTCCTAAATATACCAGGCAAGTTTTTAACTTTCTTGAAAAGTTTTTTATTCAAACTATGTTTGACTACCGACCAAGATTTAAGAGGCTTATTTCTTAAACATTTCTCTATATTGAGTAAATTCACGAACAGCTTCCGCTACCCGTGCCTTGTTACGACTTACTCCTTGTTACTGATTTTACCTTAGACCGCCACAAGTGACGGGCTTCGGGTATCTCCAGCTCCCCTGAGTTGACGGGCGGTGAGTACAAGACCTGAGAACGTATTCACCGCGGTATAGCTGACCCGCGATTACTAGCAATTCCGGCTTCATGAGGGCGAGTTTCAGCCCTCAATCTGAACTGGCGCGTTGTTTTAGGATTACCTCCCCATTACTGGTTTGCCCGTTGTCAACGCGATTGTATTATGTGTGTAGCCCAGGGTGTCAAAGGGACATGCTGATCTGGCGTCATCCTCTCCTTCCTCCCAGCCCACAGATCACAATCTAAAAGATTATGAGCTTTGGGCTGGGCAGTCTCGCCTGATACTTATAACAGGCAACGAGGGTTGCGTTCGTTTCCCCACTGAAGGGAACAACTCAAGCCACGAACTGACGACGACCATGCATCACCTGCCTACTAGTCTTGCGAGGGCTCTAGTTTCTTAGAGCTTACACGTAGGTTTCAAACCCTGGTGAGGTTTTTCGTTTATCATCGAATTAAACCACATAATCCACTGCTTGTGCAGGTCCCCGTCTATTCCTTTGAGTTTTAATCTTGCGATCGTACTTCCCAGGCGGACAACTTAACGCGTTAGCTTCGCCACAAAGAGGGTCGATACTCCTTGAAGCTAGTTGTCATCGTTTAGGGCGTGGACTACTGGGGTATCTAATCCCATTCGCTACCCACGCTTTCGTGATTCAGTGTCAGTAATGTGCCAGTATGCTGCCTTCGCTTTTGGTGTTCCCCTATATATCAACGGATTTCACCCCTACACATAGAGTTCCGCATACCTCTCACATACTCTAGTCTTGCCGTATCGAATGCGATTCTGGGGTTGAGCCCCAGGCTTTAACATTCGACTAACAAAACCACCTACTCACCCTTTACGCCCAATAATTCCGGATAACGCTCGGGGCACTCGTATTACCGCTGCTGCTGGCACGAGTTTGGCAACCCCTTATTCATGTGGTAACGTCAACGTTCCTCCCACATAAAAGACCTTTACATACCGAAGCACTTCATCGGTCACGCGGCGTCGCTCCGTCAGACTTGCGTCCATTGCGGAATATTCTCGACTGCAGCCACCCGTAGGTGTATGGGCCGTGTCTCAGTCCCATCGGTGGAGGTCAGGCTCTCACCTCTCCTAAGCGTCATAGCCTTGGTAAGCTTTTACCTTACCAACTAGCTGATACTGTACAGGCCGCTCCCAGAGTGATAAATCTTTTCCCTTGCGGGGTATCATGTATTAATCTTTCTTTCGAAAGGTTATTCATGGCTTTGGGGTACGTTCCTATATATTACTACCTCGTCTGCCACTAAACTGTCACTCTTTCACATTTTGTCCGTTCTTAGTATTGCTACTTCGACCATACTCGATGCTTCCGTGTGATTAGTTCCGTTCGACTTGCATGCCTTATCCACGCCGCCAGCGTTCATCCTGAGCTAGGATCAAACTCTTTTAAATAAACTAAGGACAAAATGATTGTCTTGTTTAACTTTCTTCCGATTATGTTTTTAATTCTTAACGATTGATGTATGTTTATATTTACACTATTTTGTTTTCAAGTTGCAGCTTGCTGTACTTAGTTTTTTGAGGTTTTACCCCAAATTGCTATTTATCAACAAGTGCTACCTATACTATCAAAATTTACATTTAAAGTCAAGCGGATAAAGCAATCTGTAAAAGCGTAAATCCTAAGAGAAATTTCTTGAAAATTCTTCTTTATTTATTTCTCGTTCATTATACAGGTATTTATTTATAAAATATCCTTTTTTACCGTGACCGCGAATTTCACCAGTTATATTTAGTTGATTTAAAGGAATCACTAGATCTGTGTTCACTATTTGTGCATAACATTGATACCTAACATTTTTAATTAAGATACCTGATAGGTTATAAATAAAATTTACTTTATTTTTGTTCATATGTTTATAATGGACTTAAGATTAAATACTTAAATCCTATATATATTATTACAAACTTTTTTGATATTGCAAGTTTAATACATACAGTTATAACCACTAAAATTTTTTTATATGATTATAAAATTTATTTGTGTATTTTCTGCGGGCGATGGAGGAATTGAACCCCCGCCAAAGGTGTTGGAGACCTTCGTTCTGCCACTAAACTAATCGCCCGTGTAGCATATTACATTTTATCACAAAATGCTTTTATTTGAAACTGAAGCAAAAATTAAATTATTTTATAAAATAAAAAAGTTATATCTTTTTAAAAGTCACCTGAGCAACACTAGCCTCACCTGTATCAAAACAAGCTGCGCAAGAAGACATGTAGAATCTCCAAGATCTAATAAACTCCTGACTATAACCCATATTTAAAATCTCTTGCTTGTGCTCATCAAAAGCAATGAGCCATAATTGCAAAGTCTTTTGATAATCCTTTGCAAACTCATACCAGTCTACTATCTCAAGTCCTGCTTTTTGCATATCGGCTCTCATCTGCTCTCGCCCCATTAAAAGTCCTCCTGGAAAAGTATATTCTCTTATAAAATCTGTACTTTTTAAATACCTTTGATAATCTTCGTCTGGGGTTTTTAGTATTACTTGTATTACACCCACACCACCATCTTTTAGATTGTTTTTTATAGATTCAAAATATGTAGCCCAATATTTTTGTCCGACTGCCTCTATCATTTCTATTGAGACCACTGCGTCAAATTTATCTTTAATATTTTCACTTGTGCTACGATAATCCTCAAACAAAGCCACGCTTTTATTTTCTGAGTTATTTTCTTTTTCTATTCTTTCATCGCATATTTTGAGCTGCTCTTTAGATAAAGATATACCTCTTACATTTTTATTTTGCTTTATTGCAGCACGTAAAAAACCTCCCCAGCCACAGCCTATTTCCCAGACATTTTTAGCCCCGCCTATTTGCTGCATTATTCTGTTTACTTTATTTATTTGTGACTGCTCTAAAGTATCACTTTCATTTAAAAATAAACCCGACGAATAAAACATACTTTCGTCTAGCCAGAGTTTATAAAATTCATTGCCCACATCATAATGGCTAGAGATATTTTTGCGACTACCACTTTTGGTATTTCTGTTTTTAAAATGTAGCCACACAAATTTTATTTTTTCTTTTAAAGTATACCCAAAGGCAACAGATGCAAGGACACTATAGTTTTTAATTAAAATAATTATAAACTTTTCTAAATCATCTACTTCAAAATCGCTGTCTATATAACTCTCGCCGAGACCCACATCTTTACGGGAAATAATCTTTTTAAAAAAATCTAGATTGTGTATTTGTAAATTAACCTCTAAGTCTTCGTTCTCAATACCGCAAAAAGACA
>JAYWGA010000007.1:0-4425 GCA_043778525.1 bacterium | reverse complement strand
TCATCATCATTGCTTTCATTTTTGCATGAGCTTTTTTTGTTAGATTGCCATAAAATCCCATCTTAGCGCCAGCTGGCATTTTTAAATAACCTTTTTCTACTAGTATTTTTTGTAGCTCTACTACTTCAGCTTTGCTTGATAGTTTGCTTATTTTCATAGCAGCATCTTCACTCAGCATCACACTCTTCACCATCTCGTCTTTCATCATGGCATCTTTTTTCATCATACTGTCATCGGTCATTTTGTCCTTCATCATTGTACCTGTAGACATTTTGTCCTTCATCATCATAGCGTCTCCTGACATTTTGTCAGTCATTTCCATTGCAGATAGATTTCCGATGAGAGCTAAAGACATACCAGCACCTACTATCAAAGTTTTATTTATTTTCATATTTATTTAGTTTAAAGTTTTTTGTTGAATTTTAATTTGTAAATCAACTTACAAATAGTATATTTTATTTAAAATTAAATGTCAAGTATACTTTACACAAGATTTCTATAGATTTTTCTTGTTTTCTCTATTTTGCAAAAACTTTCCAAAATAGACAAGTGCTGCTATACCCAAAACAGAAAAAGCTATTTTATAAAAATTGAGCATAAATATACTTTCCCCAAAATATACAAACAAAATAGTACCAGGAAGTATACCGATGATGGTAGCTAGCGTATAATCTTTAAACTTTACAGAAGATACGCCGAGTATAAAGTTGAGAGCATTAAAAGGGAAAAGAGGTATCAAGCGAAGCAATAGTATCGTATAAAATCCATTCTTAAATAATTTTTGCTCATACTCTTTTATTTTAGGATATTTTGGTAGTATTTTTGTTTTTACAAAATTTGCAAATAAATATCTAGAAAGCAAAAATGCGAGTATGGCTCCAATGCTATTGCCTATCATGGCGCACACTGTACCCCAAAAGCTACCAAGCAAAGCCCCAGAAAGTAAGGTGAGGGGAGTGGCTGGTAGTAGTAGTACTGTGGCTACTATTTTTGCAAGGACAAGTGTAATAAAGCTGTACTCAGGGTAAGTCATCGCCAACATGTGTATGTGTTCAAATATCATAATGTTAAGTATACTTTACTTTGTAAAAATTGCAAGTTTATGGTGTATACTTGATATATATAAAATATGAGCTCAATATTTAGTGGTCTACCAATATTTAAAAAAAAAGAAGCAAAAACAGAATCTGAAATATCTATTGAAAGATGTCAGAAAATTTTTAATAGTATAAATTTAGTAGGAATATCTAAGCTTTTTAAAAAGTCTATAAATATAAAAGGTATTGATTTTAATCTAGTGCATACAAAACCGATATTTGTATATGAAGATCAGCCTGAGACTGAAAATAGATATCTCGGAATGTATTTAATAGAGTCCCAAGAAATAAAGTTAAACTCTTTTGAGATTGAAAAGGCAGCAAAGAGATTTATGAATTTATATAAACTGAATGTAGATGATTCTTTGCATGCGGCTATGGTGTCTGTGTACATACATGAGTTGTGGCATTTAAATAGCGATATGAAAGATGATGAATTTTTAGGTAATGAAAGACATGTGGTAGATGAAAAAAATCACTTTATTTTTTTTAGAGCTTTTAATGAAGCTATGACTGAGCTTTTGACACAGGTGGTAGTGAGCAATTATCTTAAAGACAGATTTGATATAGATTTAAAAAGTGAAGATATTTCTTATTTAAATTATGCCACTTTGCTAAACTCTATAATAAAATATATAAGAGATATAATGCTAAAATATGAGATGGTAGACGATGAAACAAAAGCCCTCGAGGCAGTTTGGGGTGTGTTTTGTGAGGCTTATATGTCTACGGATTTGACAGCAAAGTACTCGCATATAGATTTTATTGAAGATTTTTTTGGAAAAGATTTTACTTACATTCTTGGAGGTTTGGGCTATGACAAAAGCAGTGGTAAAGAGAAAAAACAGATTTTGATTTTACTAAAAACCTTACAATACTATAGGGAGAAAAATAATTTAAGTGCGTTAGACATAAATAATATAAAACTAATATAAATATGAGAATAGAAGAAGAGATAAAACTAGACTATGCCGATGTGCTTTTGCGCCCAAAGCGTAGCACCTTAAACTCTCGCAAAGAGGTATCTTTGGAGCGCACTTTTAAGTTTTACCATAGCCCAAAAGTATGGACTGGAGTACCTATAATGACAGCCAATATGGCTACCTGCGGCAATTTTGAAATGGCCAGAGTCTTGGCTCCTTATAAAATAATTACTACTTTTCATAAATATTATAAAATAGAAGATTATAAAAGTTTTTTTAAAGATTTTAATAATCCTGACTTTGTAGCTTTTACCATAGGTATACGCGATGAGGATTTGGAATTATTAAATAAAATGAAAGAAGAAAATTTGATGGATAATTTTTCTTTTATTTGTATAGATATACCAAATGGCTATGTGGATAGGTTTTTAGAGGTGATACGGCAGGTGAGAAAAGATTTTTCTGAGCATATTATCATAGCTGGCAATGTCGTGACGAATGAAATCACCGAAGAGATAATTTTAAATGGTGCAGATATAGTAAAGGTGGGCATAGGTCCAGGTAGTGCCTGCACTACGCGCCGCATGACAGGGGTCGGGTATCCTCAGCTGTCGGCTGTGGTAGAGTGCGCCGATGCAGCGCATGGCATAGACAATGGTCGTGGCCACGGGCTCATCATAGCCGATGGAGGGCAGCAATATCCTAGCTGCATAGGAAAAGCTTTTTGTGCAGGAGCTGATTTTAATATGTTTGGTAGTTTATTTTCTGGATACGAGGAGTCGGGCGGAGATCTAATAGAAAAGGATGGTAAAAAGTATAAAGAATATTTTGGCTCATCGAGCAATCATGCCATGCAAAAGCTGTATGGCAAAAAAGATACGCACAGAGCTAGCGAAGGCAGATACACTCTCATACCTTTTAAAGGCTCGGTACATGATTTTTTACAAGATCTTTTTGGCGCACTGCGCAGTACTGGTACATATATAGGAGCTAGGAATTTAAAAGAATTTGCCAAAAGAGCTACTTTTATAAGGGTAAATAGACAGCTAAACACTTCAATAGAAAAATTTGATACTGGGGAGTAGTTTTTATCTACCCAAAATAGCATTCAGAGTATTTTGTTTTACTATAGAGCGGGCAGGCCAGTATCCAGCAAGTAATGTAAAGAACATTAAGGTTAAGAATTTTTGCAAAGTATCCGCCAAAGGTGCTACTAATATACCATCAGAAAAAGGAAAATCTATAGGATTGGCATTTAAAAGTGGTATAAAGACAAAATATATTAAAATAGATCCTATACCAGACCCTAAGACTCCATAAAATATACTTTGAAACACATATGATAGCTCTATCACAGATGGTGATATGCCTATGCCTTTCATTATGCCTATATATTTACGTCGTGTGACAGCATTTATATATATTATTATATATATAGTTATTATGGCTACTATAATACTTATGCCTCCTATTAGGTTGCCAAGGGTGGCAAAAACCTTTTTCAAATTTTTTACAAAAGCAGGCTCTGACTCAGCATAGGTTTGTATTTTTTGATTTTCTCCAAATCCGTTTTGAAATAATACATCTTTTATAATAACATCATCTGCTGGATCTTGAGCTCTAACATGTATAGAGCTAGCTCTACTATCTGCTTTTCCTGTTATTTTCTTTAAGTCAGTTGCACTTATATAGGATTGTCTCGTCACATCTGTTTTTCCTCCTAGTATTCCTTTTATAGTAAATTCATTTGTTTTGCCACCTATAGTTAGTAGTACTATATCACCTATCTCTACCTCTCCCAGAGATCTTTCTTTGTCTTGAGGTACTTCAGCAAATTCACCAAGTGTGTTCTTGCCCAAAACTATTTTTCCAGTATCTGTATTTTCTAAAAAGTCACCGCGTAGCATATTTTTATTGAGTCCCGTCACAGCTATTTCTTCACTAGGGTCTATTCCTACTATTTGCATACTCGCCACTTCCCTTCTTTTGCCAGCATCACGCTTGTTGTAATTTGATTCTACTTGACCAGACTCTTGATATCTAGCTGACACAGCTTTTACTTCTGGTAGGTTTTTTAATATAGCCAAAATTTGATCAGTATCCACGACTGTTTTTTTATTTTCAAGAGGGGATACGGTAAAGTCTCCTGTAAACTTTGCTCTGTACTCTATGGATGTACCTTCTATAAGACCTACCAAGATACCAGATGTACCCACAAGGCTGATAAAAGTAAGTGCCATCACAGACACTATCAAAGCTACAGACTTTTTATTATTTCTAAAAAGCTGGCGTACAGCCAAATAAAAAGCTACTCTAATAGTGTTAAACATATATTATTTACTATCTATTTCTATGACTATTATATCATTTACATTTACCCCTTCTTTTATTTCTATTTCACCATT
>JAYWGA010000006.1:0-12877 GCA_043778525.1 bacterium | reverse complement strand
ATGCGGAGGTTAGTAAATTTTTATACAAATAGATATAAATAAAAAATGTGTTAAACTTATTTTTATATCTGTATGAATAAATTTTTACCTATTTTTTTGTTTTTTGTTTTTTGGAATATTTCTGTAGCACAAACTACTCCTATCACTACTACCAGCGCATATAGTGGTAGTACGCTTTTAGACCTAGCTCGTAAAAATTGCCAAAATGTAATAGAAAAGAAAAATCCAGTTTCTATTTTTTCTGGAGTAGACATACCCTATACTGAACCATCACCCATATCAGTAGATGGAAATGTAGTGCGCATATCTACAAAAGCTCTCACTGATGCTGCGAATAAACAAATAAAGCTGCTCGAGTTTATTTCGGCGCTTTTGTTTAATAGAAACTTTTCTGAAGATTGCGCAAAAAACATAGCCGCAGCAAATGCAATACAGGCCGTGACCAAAGATTTAGAAACCACACAAAAAAGATGTGCCGACAATGACTGTGACAATCCGGAAAAAGTAGCTCAGCAAGTAGCAAATAGAGAAATAGCCCAAGAGGCGGCAAGACAGCAAAATAGTAGCCATCCACAAAAGGAAGCTGGACTTTTTGCTATTAGCAGTATTTTAAAACCCAGAAAAGAAATACAATTTAAATATACAGCAGCTGAGATAGATGATTTTACATCTGGCAGAAGACCTATGACATCAGACGCCCTCAGAGAAATAGCTTTGGGAAATAATTTTGAAGATTTTGCTGCCAAAACAGCAAATAGGGCAGTGCTAAACAGCATAACCGCCGGAGGAGAAGTGCTAAGTAGAGCAGATAAGGCTGGTGGAGTAGTACCTGCTGCCAGATGTACTAAGACATATAGCGGAGCCGACCCGGAAAATATAAAATTTACAGATCCAGACTGTGTACCTAGCTCTGTAAGATATGACCCGACCATAGTCACACAAGAAAAAATAAAACAACTAATCAATGCTCCCTACAATCAAGCCTTTAGCCAAAGCGCAGTGTACGGTACTGATGGAGGACTACAAAATATAGCCCAGAGAATACAAACAGGAAAACTTTTTGAAAAAGGTATAGGCAAAAACTTTGGTGACCAAAATACAAACTATGATAGCACTAGTAATGCCTCTAGCACATACGCTGCCCTGATAAACAACATAGATCTAGCCATTGAAATAGAAAGAGCTATTATTACTTTACACGCTTCTAGCTCTTCACCTTGTGTGTTTACTCCCATAAACGACAGAAATAATACCATATCGCAGTCAGCTACAAAAATAATAGAATACACAGCAGCTAAAAATGAAATAGATAGGCAATGGCAATACATACAAGCAAATAGCAGCAAGGACAATACAGCCATCATATTAAATCTCTCAGCTCAGCTATCCCAAAAATGGAATAAAGATTTTATATTAGGCCTAATAGAAAAGTTTAAAGAAAAAGCACAAGTCTGTATAGATGCAAAAGATGCCAGTACAGCTCCTTAATAATATATACTTTTTATAAAAAAAAGTTTATACTAAAGCGCAATGATTTCTACGTTTTTCTCTAGGTATTCAAAATTCTTATTTGTGTCTGCTTTTGTATTTTTTATTTTTTTTTCACTACCTGAAACTGCTTTTTTGCGAGGACTTACCCCTGATACATCAACCTATGTTGCTAGCAGTACCCTCGAAAGTGCAAATGCAGGAGATAGTTGCGGTATCAATCCCATATGCTACCTTACTGGTGCTGGTGGAGCTGTCTTGGGTTTTGTATTAAACTTAATTATAGACGTAGCAAATTTTATTTTTGGTTGGTTGTTTCGGGGTATAAACAGCTTATTACTTTATCTTGTTTGGTTAAGTGGAGTTATTATGGATTTAATGATTTATTATACAGTGGTGCAATTTACCAGCACCTTTACCCAACTGCCAGACAGTAGTGGAGGTGTGGCAAATGGTGGCCTCATTTATTATTTTTGGAGTTTTTTTAGAGATTTGCTTAATGCTGGAATATTTTTTATTATCATTTATCATGCCATCATGTCTATGTTTAATGGCTTTGCAGATGTACGCAAAAAATTTACTGCTTTGCTTGTCTTTGTGGTACTGGTAAATTTTTCACTGCTTTTTGTAAAGCTAGTTATCGACATATCAAATATAGCCACTCTCACTATTTACACTTCAGTAGTGCAGCCAAGTGGCTCTAGTACCTTTACTGAATTTACCACACCTTCTAACCCAGATGGTCATACAAGCTTAAGTAATTTTATAATAAGTTCAATAGGGGCAACAGCAGATAAAAATAGCGCACCAGGGAAAGATCTTTTTGAGGCTGCAGCAGATGCCATAGATCCAGGTAGTGCCGTGTACCAACTTGCCAGAATGATAATGTATATATTTTTATTTTTTTTCTTCATTTATGTAGCTGGCATATTTTTGGCTAGGGCTGCTATGTTTATAGTCATTATGATTATGTCACCACTCCTTGTGGCTGGATCTTTCTTTGATGCTTTTAAAAAACAGCAAGACTGGCTACGCGGTGAACTGACTGAGGAAGCCTTACAGGCACCGGCTTTAGTTTTATTTATAGTTATATCTAGTCTCATAGCTTTTAGTATATTTTCTAATAACGGAAATAATTTTGACAGCCTAAACTATGGTCAACTAAATATACTTATTTTTATTAAAGTAGTCTTCTTTTTTGTATTCAATGTTATTGGATTCAAAGCCGTGCGTGAAGCCACATCTCGCGGTGGTTATCTTTCAGAAAAAATCACAGGACTTGCTTTAGCTGGCACTATTGGTGGTGCTGGATTACTAGGACGCAAAACTATTGGCGCCGGTGCTGGATGGGCAGAAAGAAAAATGGGATCTAATTTAAGAGACAAAATAGCCTTGGCTCAAACCGATGAAGAGAAAGGAGCCTTGGCAACACAATATGCAAATAGCTTTCGCTACAGAGTAGCCAATGCTGCCACCAATACTACTTTTGATGCCAGAAATCTAATGGAGAAAAAAATACCAGGTCTAGGTATCAGTGCGATGACTGCCACTCAGAGATATATGGGCTTTAGGCCAGATCTAGGTACAGCGTCAACCGAAACTATAAAAAGTGTAAAAGCTAAAAAAGATGAAAAAGCAGGTGAGCGCAGGGAAAATCTGATAGCTTCTATGGTAGGTGATGATAAAAAGAGAAGAAACGTAACAGACAAAGATTTAAAAGTAAAAGTAGGAAGTACCGAATATGGACTAGACGATGTCTACAATATAATTGAGTCTGTAGGAAATGATTCATTATCAGACAAAATAAATGGAGCTGAGAATGATGGCTCTAAAATAGTGCACAATGGAGTGACACATACCAAAGCTGAATGGAATAAATTAGTAAAAAGTACTAGCGGTGCTGGTAGGTCGGCACTTGTGACAGATTTCCTAGATGATAGAAAAGATGCAGCAAAAGACGCTATGTATCTAGCTGAGAGTGTCGGTGGTCCAAACTATGCTATGGAAATACCTAGAAGGCTAGCTAGAGCAGGTTGGAGAACAGTCACAGGTGAGGACAGAGATGGAGGAGATTTTAGAATGCAAAAAGAATATGCCAGTAAGCTAGCTAAACTGCGCAGCTCCAGCGATGCAGAATATGCTCCACTCAAATCTCTTTCGGCAGACACAGCTCAAGCCTTAAAACTAATGGAAGCATCAAATGCAAAAAGGGACAAACTACTCCAAGATATTTCTAACAAAACATTAGAAAGCTCCGATAGCATTTTAGATTTTGTGAGAAAGGTACAAATACCAAAATCTGGGGAAGGTGTTTCTGATGTTATAAGTCAAGCTTTTACAAAACTAGAAAAGTTTTCAGAGTTTCAAACAAATGCATCTGACATAACAGATAATATGCGAGTGGATTTAGAAAATTCTATAAAAACAGCTTTTGGATATTTAAACTCAGATGTAGTTAAAACTAAGTTTACAGATACAACAACTAAAGATTTTAGAAAAGTGAGAGAGGTTGCAGGTCAGGTGATAAATATAAATCAAACTATAAACTCAGCACCTAGCTTTGAGCCAGGAAAAATAGATGAGATGGCTAAAAAAATAAAAGCATTCAATAGTGAATTTGTAGGAAAGGAAAAAGGTAAAGGTAAAAAAGTAGATGCCGACAAATTAAAAGAAATGGAATCATTTATCAGCTCTTTTGTAGATAAAATACAAGAGGCTAAAGGTGTGGATACGAGCATAATATCTAGCGCAGCAAATCTTTCATCCAATGCTGGTAAAAGAGCAGAGCAGTTTACAAATATAAAAACTTCGGCCAAAAAAGACGAAGACGCTAAAAAAGAAAAGAAAAACGCTGACAAAAAATAATAAGTTTTATTTCAAAAATAAAATGTGTACAAAAATTTTGGTAAAAAGTTTTTTGTAGTATACTATTTTTAATTACGCACATTATGAATTATACCGAAGAACAATATTCTGAATTATACAATAGCCTACCCAAAGGTCTGCGTGATCTCATACTCACAGGCCGTCTTTCTATACTGGCAAATAGTCTCGGTATGAAATATAGTCTATCAAAAGGCGAATCAGAATCTTTAGAAACCTCCGTGGAGGATGTATGTCTAGGGCTCATCACCCCAAGTGAGCTGGCTGCAAATATATCTAGCCAAGTAGGAGTAGAGGCTGCAAAAGCAGAAGAAATATCTAAAGATGTTTTGATAAATACCCTAGGCGAATACACTGACGAAATAAAACTAACTCGAAAATATAAAATAGAGCTAGATGAAAAAATAAGATCTGAAAAAAAAGAGGATTCTTTTACTGCCACAAATACAAGCACCGCTCAAAATATAATAAAAATAACCAAAGAAGAGCCAAGAGAAAACACACAGAGCAATCTAAATACTCCAAGGTCAGTACCAATATTAAAAGCTTATAGCTCTCAGCCAGCTGAGTCATTTATACCAACATCTAAAAAAGCATCTTGGGATGATATGTTTACTGATAAAAAACCAGAAGACAAAAGCCTGGTAAAAGTAGAGCAGCAAATAGTAAATCTCACACAGTCTGTAAATAAGCTAGCCAGTATAAATGAAGTGCCAAAGCTAGTGCCACAAAATAATAATTCTAATATAAATTTATACGACGAACTAAACAAAAGAATAGATCTCCTAAATCACAAAGTAGATGACCTAAGCTCAAAACTAGTAGAATCTCAAAATAAAATAAAAGTTTTAGAGTCGGGAGTATCCACAAATATAATAGCTGTCCCAAATAATCCAGTTATAGCTTTTTCTGACCTAGTCAGCACAGAAGAGGTGGCACAAAAGCCAATACTAGAAAATAAAAAAGTTTTTAACGACCCTTTTGCATCGGCAGTATCAAAAAATACATTAGACACTATACTAGAATCTAAAAAGATACAAATAAATACAAATCCTATAATCATTAAAAAAGAGGCTTTGGATTTTGTAAAAGAAAATAAAATAAAATCTTTAAATGAAGTGGAAAATAAAAAATCAGAGGAAGTGAATAGAAAAAAAGCATTGTCTGATATACTTTTAGGAGATTTAAAGGCTTTAGAGCTTGGAAACAAAGAAACAGAAAAAGCTACGATAGTAAAAAATATATCCGAAGAAATAAAACCACTAGAAGAAAATAGCTTGCTAGAAGAGCTGACTGTAAACAATGACTCAGATAGAGTAAAAAGCTTGCAGGAAAAAATAAAAAATCTAAACAAGGGAATAAGTTATGGCTCAGCCATCTCTAGTGTAGCCAGTGCTACCGATCCATATCAAGAAACAAAATAATATATGCAAAGAAATGTACCCCAGTTTATAGAAATAGAAGACAAGATATTTGGACCTTTTACTTTAAAGCAGTTTGCTTATCTTGCTGGAGGTGTTGGCCTTTCTGTAATTATTTGGCGTAGCTTTCCTCTCTCTTTTGGAATATTTTTAATCTCTCCCATCATGGGCTTGTCTATAGCACTGGCTTTTATGAAATATAACAGCAAACCTTTTATAGATGTCATGCGAGCTGCTATATATTTTATTTTTTCTAAAAAGCTATTCCTTTGGCAAAATCCATCTAATAAAGAATCTATAAAAAGAAGAGACGCTCAAAACATAGAAAATAAAAAAGTAGAGGAAAGCTTTAATAGGCAAAATCTATCTAATAAAAGTTTTTCTAGAAATGAGATAGCGGATCTTGCTAATAGATTAAATAATAAATAAAAATATGTCAACAAATACTACACAAAACTTTGTACCGATAAAAGATATAAAAGATGGGATTATGTATATGGACGATGGCCGTATTCGTGCCGTACTCTCAGTATCATCTTTAAACCTTTCCTTAAAATCAGAAGAAGAGCAAACGGCAATAATATCACAATTTCAAGGCTTTTTAAATACACTTGATTTTCCTATACAAATACACTCTGAAAGTAGGAGGGTAGACATAAAGCCTTATCTAGATATGCTAGAAGAAAAACAGGCTCAGACATCAGATGAGCTGATGAAAAATCAAGTGCGAGAGTACAGACAATTTGTAAAAACTTTTGCAGAGAAAACAAATATAATGAAAAAAAGCTTTTTTGTGATAGTCGACTACGATATGCAAACTAGCTCCAAACAAAACTCTGGTAGTGTTGGTTTTATAAATACAATGCTAGGAAAGAAAAAAGAGGTAGAGGTGGAGTATACACGCGAAGATAGCTGGAAGACACAACTAGAACAAAGACTCTCTGTGGTGGCGAGTGGACTTTCATCTGTAGGTCTGTCTGTGGCTATGCTGGGTACAGAGGAGCTGATAGAGCTATTTTATAAAATATATAATCCAGGCCAAGAAGGCCAAGCCGCAAATGGTTAGCAAAAAAATATTTTTATTTAAAATAATATTGATAAAAAATAAAACTTAGCATATACTAAAAATATATGGTAAGTCTACTTGATAATTTATTTAAAAAAAGAAATATGGAAGAAGAGAGTGGTGAGACCGTACTTACTTTAAAAGATGTCATCTCTCCTTCGGCTATAAAAATAGAACACACTAGTCTCAATGTGTCTGGTGCTTATACCCGTACATTTTTTATTATTTCGTATCCCAAAAGCATAAATGATTCTTGGCTTTCTCCTCTTATAAACTGGGATAAGGTTTTTGATCTTAGTTTATATATTTATCCAATAGACACAGCCGACATACTTAAAAAATTTGAAAGAAAGGTGGCTGAAGTAGAGAGTCAAATAATAACAAGATCGGAGTCTGGCCGTGTGCGAGACCCGCAACTAGAGCAAGCCTATCAAGATCTCGAAAATCTTCGTGACAGCCTCATACAGGCTGATGAAAAAATGTTTGATGTGGGTATTTATGTCACGCTATATGGGCGTGATATAAAAGAGCTAGATAAAGTAGAAACAGAGATGCGCTCTATGTTTGAATCTCGTAGTATTTTTATGAAGTCGGCGACTTTTCAGCAAGGCGAGGGCTTTACCTCCACTCTGCCACTAGGTAAAGACATGCTCGGCGTTCATAGCAAGCTAAATACCTCACCATTATCAGCTGCTTTTCCATTTTTGTCTTTTGATCTCACCCAAGAAAAGGGTATTATGTATGGTATAAATCGCCACAATGCCTCTCTCATATTATTTGATAGATTTTCTATGGAAAACTATAACTCAGTCACATTTGCAAAGTCAGGTGCCGGTAAATCATATACTGTAAAGCTAGAAATACTTCGTAGTCTTATGTTTGGTACCGAGGTGATAGTCATAGATCCCGAATATGAATACAAAAACCTGGCTGAGGCAGTAGGCGGGCGCACTTTTAATCTTTCACTTTCATCGGAGCATCACATAAACCCATTTGATCTACCAAAACTACAAGATAATGAAAACGCTCAAGAAATTTTTAGATCACACACCGTCGAGCTTGTTGGTCTATTTCGCACCATGCTTGGAGGTCTGACTCCTGAGGAGGATGCACTTATAGATAGAGCCATAGGTGAAGTCTACTCATTAAAAGATATTTCACCAGAAGAAGGTTGGGAAAATAAAGACATACCGCTACTTTCTGATTTTGAACTAGTCTTGGCTGGTATAGATGGGACCGAAGCTATAATGCAAAAAATAAGTAAGTATACTCGTGGATCTTGGTCTGGATTTTTAAATAGACCGACAAATGTAGATATAGACAAACAAATGGTAGTTTTTTCTATACGTGATATGGAGGATGATCTAAAGCCAGTTGCGATGTATCTCGTGACAAATTTTATCTGGAATGCAGTGCGCAGGAAAATTAAAAAACGCTTGCTCGTAGTAGACGAAGCTTGGTGGATGATGAAAAATGAAGACACTGCTTCTTTTCTTTCTTCACTTGTAAAGCGTGGACGAAAATACTATTTAGGCATTTCTACCATTACCCAAGATGTGGGAGATTTCTTGCGCTCACCGTATGGTGTGCCTATAGTGACAAACTCCTCTATACAGCTCCTCTTAAAACAGTCACCACTCGCTATAGATGTATTGCAGCAAACATTTAATCTCACCAATGAAGAAAAGTTTTTACTACTTGAGTCTGGTATAGGAGAAGGGATATTCTTTGCGGGCACAAAGCACGTGGCCATAAAAATAATAGCCTCACAAACAGAAGACGCCATAATAACCTCAAATCCAGAGCAGATAATGGCATTAGAAGAGCAAAAAAATGCTTTTAAAAACACAGAAAATAAAGACTATGTTAACTAATTTAATTAAATTATCTTTTGTTTTTTGCTTTAGTTTTATTTCAGTTTTTGCCGAAGAGGGTTTAACGATAAAGCAATATCCAAACTCTTTAAAAGAAGATGAAGTGGCAGAATTTTCTTTAAAGAGTCAGAGCTACAACTTAAATGAGACAAATATAGTTTGGAAAGTCGCAAAAATAAAACAGGACGATGGTATAGGTCGCACGACCTTTAAATACAAAACGCCAAAACTGGGTACGGAGCTAGTCGTCACTGCACAAATATTTAAAAATAAAAGCACGCAAGAATTATTAGATGAGACTTCTTTTATACTCAGGGCTTCACCTTTTTTTATAATGTATGAAGGTGCGGATTCTTATACTCCAGCTTTTTATAAAGGTAGAGCACTTCCAGCCAAAGAAGGTATTACAAGAATATCTGCAATATCTTTGGATAGAGATTTTGATATAAAATGGGAAATAAATGATGAAAAAGTATCATCCATAGATAAGGATAAAAAGGTTTTACTAGTTAAAAACAAAATAGCTGATAGCTTTATAAATTTAAAATCGTATATTTATAAACAAAATGTCCTTGTAGACATACTGCAAAAAGACATAAAGTTGGTTTACCCTGAAGTTTTGGCTTATGTCTCGAATGAAAATTCTTCTATTTTAAATAGCGTCACTGATAAAGTATCGGGGGCAAATATATACATAAAGCTAGAGCCTTTATATTTTAGTGTGAATGGTAAAGATTATTCTAAAATAAAGTATACTTGGAAAATAAATAATAGTGTACGAAATGTAAAAAATCCAAGCTCTATAAAATTATCTTCAGATAAAGTAGAAAATGCAGTGCTGGACTTTAATGTTTTGCAATCTGAAAAAATAACTCAAAACGTAAGTAGAAAAATCAATATAGAATTCAAATAAAAATATGAAAGAGTCAAAAAACATAGCTTTGATAGATTATAAGATGGTCTCTGGTGGAGATATCACTGCTGGTGGTAGTACAGAAAATTCAGATAATTATAAAATAGAAAATAGGGGTATTTCTGAATCATTACAATATGGAGTAGATCTCGCTATAGGTATATCTATTGCCATAGCTGTGGTGCTACTATCTTTTGCAGCACTCACAAAACTACTCGAAACCTTTGGTATAAAAGATGCAATATCTGGTGGTGGCAAATCTGGTGGAAAACCAGATCTATGGAGCCCAATAGTGGGACTTATTGTCATTCTTTCTTCTTGGCTTATCCTAAACACATTAAATCCAGACATTTTGAATTTTACCTTTTTAACAAACACTGACTTTGGTGCCGCCACAAAAAACACTGAAAACATAATAGCCCAATAAAACTATGAACAAAAACTTTAAATTTATTTTAACATTGTCTGGCTTAATTACCTTGTTTGTAGCTATAATTTATTTTATGTTTTTTTATTTTAACAATTTATACAGCCCAAATAAAACAAATCTCATAGATAATAAAAATTTTTCAAATGAGCCTTTGCTGCCCATTTTAAGTGGTGAAAATGAGACGGAAAATTCTAATTCTTTAGAAAATACAAACCCTGAAAACAATCAAGGGTTTGAGTCCAGTATAGAAAAAATAAATTCTAACTTAGAAAATAAAACCAAAGAAGAGTTATTAAAAGATTTGAAGGTTTTAGAAATTGAAAAATCTCCAGTTTCATCCTTTGTGACGATTTCTAAAAGTACTACCAGCGAAGCTGCGATTGTTTACATAAAAAAAGATAGCGGAGAAATTATTAAATATCAAATAAAAAATAAAACAAAAACCTCAGTGTCGCCAGGAGATGAAAATGTGGTTGGTGAAAGTTTTATAAAAAGAGATGGGTCTTATGCCGCTCTAAGAAGAGCTGACAAAGACGGCATTTACACACAAATAGTTAATTTAAAAAATGATACCAAAATCAAACTGGAAGACAATATTAAATCTATGGCTTTCTTTGAAAGGAAAGATTTTATAGTTTATGGACTAAAAGAAGGTGATGGTTTTACTTTGAAAACCATGAATTTAAAAAATAAAGAAATAAAAGATTTTGCAAAACTACAAATGACTGAATGGCTTTTGTCTGTCGATGGAGAGGATAATGTAAGAGCCTTGCTAAAACCAACAGGAACAGCTGAAGGTTTGAGTTTTGTTATAAATCAAGCAACCAAGAAAATATCTCTAGAAACCAAGCCCATACTTGGCCTAGATATAAAACAAATAGACAGTAAAAGGTATTCTTTGATGAGTTCTGGGGGTTTTGAAAAGAACGAACTTTTGATGCTGGATAAAAAAACTAATAATATTTTCTCTCTTTCAGAAAATACTTTCTTAGAAAAGTGCGCTTTTGAAATCCTTAAGAGTGGAGTTGTGTGTGTTGTGCCCAAAAAACTAGATAACGGTAGATTATATCCTGATGATTTTTATAAAGGGCTGGTCAACGGTAAAGATAACATTATATACAAAAGCTTAAACAGTAGCACCAGTTTATTGCTTTACTCATTCAAAGATTCACAAATATCGCCAATAAATCCATCAGTATCAAATAACGGAATATTTTTTATGGACTCAAAAAGCCTTATGTTGTATAGCTTAGAAAGCTAATTATACTTTTTAAAAAATAAGCACTTGCCAAAAAGTGTTTTTTTTGATAAAACAACATATGAGTTTTATGAAAAGTAATAAAAATTTAGAGATAAAAAAAGAAATTTTAGAGCCGTCTGTAGATGGTATGTTGGAAGATAGAATAGAAATAATAATTAAACAAACTTTTTTTACAGAGGATGAAGAAGAAGAGTGGTTTGAAAAAAACAAACAAGATGAGGAGGCTGAAGAGGTTATAGATATATATTTTATGGATGATGATAAATCTTGGTAATTACAACTATTGTGCTAAACTTTAAAAAATATATGAATAAAAAAAAGAGATCTTTGAATAAAAGAAAAATTTTGCTCGAAGTCTTAATAATCTTAATCAGTGCAATTACATTGATTGTCTCAGCGGCTCTGATTTGGATTAGTGGTCTTCAAATGCCAGATTTTAATACTGTAGCCACAAGACAAATGGAGTCTACTACCAAAATATATGACAAAACTGGAAAAGTACTTCTTTTTGCATTTAGAGAAAAAATAAGACGTACGGAAGTACCTCTCTCAAAAATATCTCCAAATGTAGTAAAAGCTACAATATCCATAGAGGATGATCAATTTTATAACCATGGAGGTATTAGCTTTCGCGGTATTGTAAGAGCTTTTTATATAAATCTTTTTTCTAGTAAAACCCAGGGAGGCTCTACAATAACTCAGCAAGTAGTAAAAAATGCACTCTTGACCCAAGAAAAAACACTTGAAAGAAAAATAAAAGAAATAATACTTTCTATAAAATTAGAGCAAGCCCTTACAAAAGACCAAATATTGGCAACATATTTAAATGATGCCCCGTATGGAGGAGAGATATATGGTGTTGAGGAGGCTTCTCAATATTATTTTGCCACATCTTCTAGTTTTTTGAGCATACCTCAAGCTGCATATTTGGCAGCAATACCAAAAAATCCAAACAAATTTAACCCTTATGGAAAATTTCCAGAGTTATTAGAAGAAAGAAAAAATGTAGTATTGCGAAGAATGTTGGAAACAAATAATGTATCTAAAGAAGATTATGAAAAAGCTTTAGTGGAAAAAGTGGTTTTTGTAAAAAAAGAAGACAATATATCTAAAGCTCATCATTTTGTATTTTTTGTGAAAGATTATTTAGAAAAAAAATACGGTGAAGACTTTATGACTAAAGGTTTGTCTGTCACGACCACGCTTGACTATGATTTACAAAAAGAAGCTGAGGAAACTGCAAAAACATATATAGAATCATACATAAAAAGAGAGCAGCCTAAAAATAAAAAGGTAAATATTTCTACTTTAAACACTGGCCTCGTCGCGCTCGATGCACCCACAGGACAAATACTAATGATGGTCGGCTCTCGCGACTATAGTGATGAAAAAATAGATGGCAAATACAATATAGCCACAGCCCTAAGACAGCCAGGATCCTCTATAAAACCTATAATATACGCCGCCGCTTTTGAAAAAGGTCTCGATCCTGAAACTGTGGTTTTTGATAGCCCTACGGAATTTAACACTGGATGTCCACT
>JAYWGA010000005.1:0-13030 GCA_043778525.1 bacterium | reverse complement strand
TGCGGTCCTGCTGGACCAGTAGGGCCTGTAGCCCCTCTTTCACCTGGTACTGAGCGTTCTATTACTTGGTAGGTGGTTTGGGGGTTTGGGTTTGTGGTGATCTGAGCAGGCAAGTTAGAAATAGGTGTATAAATCTGTTCTACTGTTTTATCTTTTGTATTTTTACCAAGATCTGTATTTGCAGGTTTTTCTGCAGGAGCTACTTGTGGTAATACACTAGAGACGTTTTTAATAAAGCCATCCAGTCTTCCTGATACGCTATTTATTAAACCTCTCAATATTCCAAACCCTTGATTATTTCCGCTCACAGGGCCATTGTCTCTAACGGCCAGATTGGGGTCGTTAGCTATTGGGGAGTTTGGATCTATACTTTCACAGACCATTCCATCTATTGCATATTTATATACACAAAACGAATAAACTTTAATCGTATTTAAAGTTGAAGGATTTGAATTTGATATTTTACCTGTGAGCTGCCCTGCTGAGTTTTTTAGATATATGTCTTGAGCGAAAGCGTTTGAAGATAAAAGACCAAAGAAAAGTACAAAGGCTGCGAGGTACGTTAATAATATTTTGTACATAAGACTTGTAAAGTTAGTATACTCTTAATTTGTCTTTTTTTCCAAATAAAAAAAGGAGTTTTTGGGGAAAGGTTATACTTTTAAAAATAAAATCAATAAATGATATAATGATAAATATGAAAATACTAGAGCTCAAAAATATTTCTAAAATATACAAAACAGAAGGTGATGATGTAAACGCGCTAAGTGATGTATCTTTTGATATTTCTTCTGGTGAGTTTGTGGCTATCATGGGACCGAGTGGCTCCGGCAAATCTACCTTACTGCATATCATAGGACTACTCGACAGGCAGACGCGTGGCGAAGTAAGATTTGTGGAGCAAAGCACAAATGACTTTAGCGATGAAAAGCTCGCCAAAATACGAAACCAAAAAATAGGCTTTGTATTTCAGGCTTTTAATCTACTGCCCCGAGAAAGTGTATATGACAATGTAAAAATGCCGCTGATATACTCGGATATATCCGAGAAGCTCTGGGAGCAAAAAATATTAAAAGCCATAGACTCAGTAGGTCTGTCTCATCGCATAAAAATACCCACTATGAAGCTAAGTGGCGGTGAAAAGCAGCGCACTGCTATAGCCCGCGCGCTAGTATGTGATCCTGAGATAGTCTTTGCCGATGAGCCTACCGGCAATCTAGACTCTAAATCTGGTACGCAAGTGATGGAGATTTTTGATAGATTAAATAGTGAGGGCAAGACAGTAGTACTCATCACCCATGAGCATGGTACAGCCAGCTACGCCCGCAGAGTCATATCCATGAAAGATGGCAATCTGGTAGAAGATAAAATGCAGCAAAGTAGTAAGGCAGCGATAAAATAAATATGAAAGAAATAGATATTTATTTTAAAAATATAATTTGTGAGGTGCACGACACTGCTATAATTGCTGTAAAGAATTTATATAATATAAATATTTTAGAATTTAATTATACAATAGATAGTGGTGGTAAAAAACATTCAGAAAAAGGACACTCTGGATCAAAAAGAATTTTAAGAGACGATGAAATTTCTATTGTTGAGGAAGATTTTCAGAAGTTAGAACACTTTATCAAAAACAGCAGTGAAGTTGTAGGTGGTGGATTTTCTAGGTCTAGAAAACTACCTACAATAATGCATATTTACGAAGAAGATAATATAAAAACATATATAATTTTTGAAATATTAAACAAAAAGAAAGAGCTGCGATTTAAAACTATGTACAAAAATAAAAAGCATTTTTATCAGCAAGGTTCATGAGGTTACCCTCCTTACACCAGACGTCTATTGCAATAAAGCAATTACGATGCCGATAAAAATACTTTCTATAGTCAAAATATATCAAAAATAAATTAATAAGTCAAGCAAAGATATGAAAATAAAACACATTTTAGAATCCGGAATAAAATCTCTCACCAGCTCCAAAGGCCGCTCAGCGCTCACCATACTCGGCATAGTCATTGGCATTACTGCTATTATGCTTATATTTTCGCTCGGTAGTGGAGCCCAAAAGCTCATCACCTCACAGCTAGAAGGACTCGGCTCTAAAGTGATGTTTGTCGGCTCGGGTCGCGGCTTTGGAGATCCAGGAGGCAGGTCTGCTGAGGGGTTTTCAGATAGAGAGATAGATTTTTTAAAAAGCAAAACCAATGTACCTTTTGCAAAAACTATAATACCAATGAGCTTTGCTGGATCAAAAATATCTTTTGAAGACAAAACCAAAAACGCAAACGTACAAGGTGGCTCATCGGATATGGAGCGAGTATTTTCTTTCACACCTGAGATAGGTAGTTTTTTTACAGAGGAGGATGTAATCTCACGTGCTCAGGTGGTAGTGCTGGGTAAAAAGCTATCTGACGAAATATTTACAAATGGTGAAGACCCACTCGGAAAACGTATAAAAATAAAAGAAACTAGCTTTACTGTAATAGGAGTGCTGCCTCTAAAGGGTCAAACAGCGATATTTGGCATCGATAATAATGCCCTTATGCCTATCACATCTTTGCAGCAGTATGTAGCTGGTAATGACAAAATAAGCACTATAATAATAGAGGCGACGGACGAAAAATATACAGCCATAACCGAAAAAAATGTAAAAGAGTCGCTATACTTTTTGCGTGGCTTTGATGAAAATACAGATCCAGAAAAAATAGATTTTAATATACAAAATCAGCAAAGTCTGGTAAATACAGTCTCTACTATACTCGGTGGATTTTCTATATTTCTCACATCGGTGGCTGCTATTTCACTCATTGTCGGTGGTATTGGTATTATGAATATTATGCTTGTGTCTGTATCGGAGCGCACCCGTGAGATAGGTCTGCGCAAGTCTCTCGGCGCTACAAATAAAGATATACTCAATCAGTTTTTATTTGAAGCCACCCTTCTCACTGGCCTCGGTGGCCTCATAGGCTCAGCCCTTGGTGCCTTACTTTCTTTCTTGGCTAGTCTTGCCATAAATAATTTTACGGATTTATTTTGGGTATTTGAATTTCCTATTGCTGGTATGTTTATAGGTATATTTACCTCTCTTGTGGTGGGTATTATTTTTGGTATTTACCCCGCTAAAAAAGCAGCAGAAAAAAGCCCAACGGAGGCACTGAGGTATGAGTAATTTTACTTCTTCTTTCCAATAATCTCATCCACTAGCCCAAACTTTTTAGCCTCATCAGCATTCATCCAATTGTCTCTATCTTGCGCCTTTTCTAGCTCAGCATAAGTTTTGCCGCAGTTTTTTGCTAGTATTTCTGTTAAAACTTTTTTAAGTCTTATGCCTTCTTTTAAAGATATTTCCATATCAGACACCTTACCCTGCGTACCAGCACTTGGCTGATGTATCATCACGGTAGCATGAGGAAGTAAAAATCTTTTACCCTTAGTACCACTAGAAAGAAGGAATGCTCCCATCGAAGCCTGAAGGCCCATACCGTATGTAGCCACATCGCATTTAAGATGCTTCATAGTGTCGTATATTGCAAGCCCATCATACACTCCTCCGCCTGGAGAATTTATATAAAACCTTATATCTTTCTTTGGATCATCAGCCTCAAGGAAAAGCATTTGGGCTACAATAAGACTAGCCGTATGCTCATTTACATCTTCACCAAGAAAAATTATCCTCTCTTTTAAAAGTCTAGAATATATATCATAAGCCCTCTCACCGTTTACGGTTTTTTCTAATACTGTAGGAATTAACATAATTTTATTTTTTATTTATACTTAAAAGTATATACAGATTAGCATTTTGTGATACAATGTCAAGTATATGACTTTGCATAGATTTTATTTAAAACAAACCCAGCACGCTGGAGATATGATAAAAATAATAGATAAAAATATTATCAATCAACTTTTAAATGTTTTTAGATTTAAAATTGGGTCTAGTTTTGTAGTATTTTTTGGAGATGAGATGGAGCATGTAGTAGAAATTTCTTCTTTTTCTAAAAAAGAAATTATTTGTAAAGTGCAAGAAACCAGAAAAGGAATAGTGCAAAAAAAAGAAATCACACTTGCCTTTAGCGTACTCAAAAAAGAAAATAGTGAGCTAGTATTACAAAAGTGCACAGAGCTCGGCATCATAAACTTTGTGCCCATCATATCTGAGCGCACCATAAAGACAGGTTGGAAAAAAGACAGACTGGAAAAGATACTGATAGAGGCAGCCGAGCAGTCTGGCTTTGCAAAAGTGCCTACGCTAGAAGAAGAACCCTTTGCACTCAAGAGATATATAGAGCATTATATAAAAACAAATGAAAATGTCTCGGGTCTAGTGGTACTAGACTTTGATGGTATGCCAATGAATAATGTAAAAAATCTAATAAAAATAAGCTCTATACTAGTCGGACCCGAAGGTGGCTGGAGTCCGGCCGAAGTAGAGATGTTTAAGACAAAGAATATCCAAAGCATATCTCTGGGAGAGCAAGTCTTGCGTGCTGAGACTGCATGCATGGCAGTGGCCGCGAGTTTACTTTAAAATAAAAACACTATCTAAACTAGATAGTGTTTTTATTTTATTTTTATGAGTGATCATGCCCATGACTATGATCTGGTTTAAAGAAAATATTTTCATCAGGTACACTACCTGTAAGTACATATTCCATCACCATACTATTTGTCATTAGCTCCTCACTGTAGCCAGTTGCTCTTTCTATATCGAGATCTTTATAATGAAGTTTTAAATGCTCCACCTCTTTCTCTACAGCTTCTTTGCTTGGTTTTATATTTTCAGCTTTAGATATTTGCAGTAGTGCTATTTGCAATATCGCCGACTTTTTAGCATTTTCTGTCTCGCCCGCTGCCCACTCTTCTTCACTTTTGTTTAGGTGTTTTAGATACTCTGGAAAGCCCACTCCCATTTGAGAGAGATCTTCGGTCACTTTGTTTTTCATTTTAGAGAGCTCATTATCTATAAAAGATTTTGGCACTTCACCTTTTGCATCTTCTATTATTTTTTTGATAATTTCATTTTTGCGCACCTCTTTTACCCTAGTTTCATTTTCAAGTTTTGCATTTTCTCTTATCTTAGCTTCTAGCTCAGACCTTTCACCCGATTCTATGCCTAGGGATTTTATAAATTCAGCATTCAGCTCCGGTACCACCTCTTTGCCGTCGGCGTCTTTTGTCACGCGATATGCCACTAGGTCCTCTATTACCTTTTGCATATCTTCATCAGATATTTCTTTTACCTCTCCTTCTTTTATTTCTTTGTGGAGATTTTTGTATTCACCGAGTATCAGTGTCGGCATCACATCCACAGTCATCTCAAAAACAAAATCTTCCCCTTCATTAAAGGAAATTATATTTAGCATTGGTCTGCCTACTGCTTGTATTTTTTGTTCTACGAGCGCATTTACATACACCGCGTCCACTGCATCATAGGCCGCCTCTTGCCTAAAAGCTTTTGCTCCATAAGCTTCTACAAACGCCGCTTCAGGCACATGTCCTTTTCTAAAACCTTTGAGCTCAGCTTCACCCAGTACCTTTACTTTTGACTTTGTTACTTGCAGGTCAAAATCTTTCACATCAACATTTATAATTAATTTTTCTTGACTCTCCGGCAGACTTTCTTTTTTTACTGTGTATTTCATATTTTCTTTTCTGTTATTTATTTTCATTTATCAAATCTATTTCTATTTTTACTTTATTTTCTATCTCTTCTTTTTTTTGTAGCTCTTTATCTTTTACATCCAAATTTAAACTTAAATACATTAGCAAAATAATAAGTCCAGCTAAAATAAAAATTAAATAAATTTTAAAATTATGCATTTTGCGTTTTATTTTTTTGAGTTTTTATACATTTCCATTCCCTCGAGTATCACGGCTTTTGCTGCAGCTGCTCCTTCTACTCCCGTGATAGACACTTCTTTGTTTTGTATTTTTTTATATGTAGTCATAAAGTGGTCTACCTCTTTTATAAAATGCGGATTTAAATCACCAAGATCTTTTACATCTTTAAATCTCACATCCCCTGTAGGCACTGCTATTATTTTTTCATCACGCTCGCCACTGTCTATCATACGCATCACTGCTATGGGCCTGCACTCTACTAGCACACCTGGAAATAATGGGTAAGTGGTAAGCAAGACTACATCTAGTGCATCTCCATCATACCAGTCAGTCTGCGGTATAAAGCCATAATCAAAAGGATAGTCCTGGGCTGTCACCATCACCCTGTCTAGCTTTATCAGACCCGTCGCTTTATCTATTTCATATTTGTTTTTAGAGCCTTTGTTTATCTCTATAATACAATTGAAGGTTTCAGGTATATTTTCTCCAGCACTTATGTCATGTAATAAATTCATATATTTTTATTTTATTTCTTCTACTATTTTTTCTTCGGCAATTTCTTCGCTATTTGCTTCTAACACTTCTTCTTTTGCTGCAGCATCTTCTTGTTTTAATATGTCTATTTTAAAACCTGTCAGCTTTGCAGCCAGGCGCACGTTTTGACCTTGCTTACCTATGGCAAGCGAAAACTGATCTTCAGATACATAGACTATAGCCTTCTTGTTTTCTTCATCTAGCTCTATGCCCTCTATCTCAGCTGGAGAAAGTGCATCGGCTATAAAATTGCTCAGCTCTGGCGACCACTCTATCACGTCTATACGCTCGCCGTGCAGCTCTTGAGTGATTTGATTTATCCTCACTCCACGAGACCCCACACAAGCACCGATAGGATCTATATGCTCATCATAAGATACCACTGCCATCTTTGATCTGCGGCCCGGCTCGCGAGCTACAAATTTTATTTCAACTTTTCCCTCAGCTATTTCTGGCGCCTCTTGTTTAAATAGCTCAATCAAAAACTTTGGATGACTGCGAGAAAGGCGCAGAGACAATCCTTTTCCAGCTTCATCAAAAGAAAATAGATAAGCTTTTATTCTATCTCCTGGATTAAAGTTTTCTCCCATTATCTGCTCTTCTTTTGGGAGTATTGCAGTAGCGCGGCCCAGGTCTATAAATGTAATACCCTTTTCTACACGCTGTACAGTACCTGACACTATGGTATTTTCTTTACCCTCAAACTCCTGTATCAAAGAATCTTTTTCTGCCTCACGGAATTTTTGTACTATGACTTGCTTTGCAGTCTGAGCAGCTATACGACCAAAGTCATCTTTGGTTTCGAGCGGAAAGACTATTTCATCTCCCACAGTGGAGTCCTTTCTCATTAGTTTTGCATCATTTAAAAACATATGCTTTTCATCATTGTATCTTGGCCTTTCGTCTTCTTCGTCTTTTTCATCTTCTTCAGATTTTGGCATCCACACAAGAGTCTCATCCACCACTGTCTTTACTTGCAAAAATTCCATCTCACCAGTATCAAGGTTTAGTATTGCCTTTATCATTTGATCTCTGTCGCCATACTCTTTTTTATAGGCAGCAGCCAGAGACAGCTCTATGGCCTCTATTATACGCTCACGACTTATTCTTTTTTCTTGCTCTATTATATCGAGCGACTGCTTTAATGCTTTTATATCTAACATATATTTATTCTGTTTTTATTTTCTTGTTTTAAAAATTTTAATAAAAAATCCGGAAATCTCGCGATCCCGGGCCTACACTTTATCCACATATTTATATATTATCACATTTTCACTAAAAATCAAACTACTGAAAAATACAAAATAACTTGAAAACAAAAAGCACCGTTGGCTTTCGCTTTAGTGCCTTTTGTATGATCCTTTGTAAAAAACAGAAAGACGCATAACTCCCTGTTTAGTACAAATCTTAGTATAAACTTTTTTAGCCCTCCTTTGCAAGCTTTTTAATATCAAACGCCGGAATGTAGACTTTTTGGATAAAATGTGTTTTTGTGTTATAATCTTTTTTATGAAAGATACATTTTATATATACGGTAAATACGCCGTGCTGTCTGCCCTAGAAAATAAGCCTGGATGTGTGCTATCCATATACCTCACCGACAAGCATAATACAGATGCAAATGTGAATAGTATAATAGGAAGCGCCAAGCTTAAAAACCCAAAAATGGAAGTGCAGGACTTTGATAGAAATCACTTACCACTGGACTTACTTGCCGAAATAGATGCTTTTGGAACACATCAAAACATAATAGCCAGAATATCTGCCGGAAAGCTAGTGCTCGATGGCAAGGACTTTCTTGAAAAATTTGACTCAAAGCCAAATTCACTTTTTGTGATACTCGGCGAGATAAACGATCCACAAAACGTAGGAGCAATAATAAGATCTGCTGGAGCTTTTGGTGTGGACGCGGTATTTATCCCCGAGCATAATCAAGCACCCATCACCGGCTCTGTCATAAAAGTGTCAGCTGGAGCTGCCTTTACTGTACCACTAGTTTCGATAGGCAATATCAACCAAACCATAAAAACCCTTAAAGATAAACGCTTTTGGATATATGGACTAGAGTCTGCGGACGAGGCCGCACTAGCTAGCTTTGAAAATAAAAAAATATTTGACGAGAGTTTTACCGAGCCGACGGCTTTTATCATTGGTAGCGAACATGATGGCATCAGGGAAAAGACACGTGAGCATTGTGATCTTTTGCTTTCTATTCCCATCACTAAAGAAGTGGAAAGTTTAAATGCGGCCACGTCAGCTAGTATCGCATTTTACGAATTTCGTCGTCAAAATAAAATATAATCTAAAAAAAGTCAAGGTATTTACAAAAAAGCCTTATTTAGTATATACTTTTAAACAGATTCAATTGCGCTGTTTCAAAGTCTAATTTGAAATATTCAAAAGAGTCGGAAAATCATATGAACAAACAAGCTCTAGTAGAAGTAATACACAGTGTGACTATGGGTACAAAAACCCAAGCTGAAGAAGTGATGGAATCTCTTATCGAAGCTATAACTAAAACTCTAAGAAAAGGAGAAGAGGTTTCTATAGCTGGTATAGGAAAATTCACTATTAAAAAAAGAGATGCACGTACAGCAAGAAATCCAAAAACTGGAGCTCCTGTTGCGGTGCCTGCTACTAAGGTAGTAAAATTCTCTGTAGCTAAAGCTCTTAAAGATATTGTTGCTAAATAATATTTTATAGGCAATTTGTAAAAGTACTTTTACAAAGGATCAATCTAAAAAGCACTTAGTGATAAGTGCTTTTTAGATTTGTAAAATCTTATTTTTATATTACTACTTCAAATTAGCTTTCACTTTTTTCTCCAGCGGTCTTCTAATTAAAATTTCCTGTATCACCGCAAAAACATTACCAGCTATGATGTATACCGATATCACCGCAGGCGTCACGTATGAAAATATACCTATCATGATAGGAAAAATATATTTTATTTGCACATGCAAACTTTGAGCAAACTCCCCAGCGCTGGCATCTGGTTTTTTTGCAAACATAAAAATATTTGCGAGGTATTGGCTAGCTACTGCGAGAACCACTATGATAAGACTTTTTTCGGCGAGGTTTATGCCAAAGAAAAAGTTGTTAATGAAATCAGGCTTATTTACAAAAGAGTAAAGTACATTCAAATGTTTGTCTACTCCATCTAAAAATATTTTATATATAGCAAAAAGTATAGGCAGCTGTATGAGTAAGAGGAGTATGCTGGTGAGCGGATTTATTTTGTGCTCTCTATACAGAGCCATGGTTTCTTTAGCTAGCACTTCTTTATTTTCTTTATGCTTTTCTTGTAGAGCCTTTGCTTTTGGAGCTACATGCGATAGTACAACCTGATCTTTTATTTGTTTTTTATAAAGTGGTATTAAAAATATTTTTACCACAAAAGTAAGGACAAATACAGCTATCCACATAAAATTACCAGGTATAACCCCCACCAAAAATACTAGAAAGTTATAAAGCGGTATAAAAATGAAAGTTTGAAACATAAAATTTTAAAAGTTATTTGAGATTTTTATAATATTCGTTGATTATACTATATATTTCACTTTTAAAAAAATCTATATCCTGAAAGGTTTTTATAAAAAAGATGCAGGATATGTTTTGTGCTTCATTTTTTTGCTCTTCTTTTATTTTTTTTAAATTATTGTAAAAAATTCTTTTTATTTTATTTCTCTCACTGGCTTTTTTATATATCTTCTTAGGTATTACGATGGTGCTTTTGTTAAAATCTGATTCTAAAAAATATAATAAGCCAAAAACAGTATTGCTTTTGAATACTGTTTTGGTTTTTATTTGTTCAAAATCTTTTTTTAAAAACTTTAGCTTTCTGGCTAGCATTTTATTTTTTGAATACGATTTACTTCATTAAATTAAGCTTTTCTGAAGAAACAGTAAGAGCTGCGCGGCCTTTTCTGCGGCGATTTAATAGTATTTTTCTACCAGCAGCCGTAGCTATTCTGTGTAGAAAACCATGCTTTCTAGCTCTTTTTACTTTACTTGGATTGTATGTTTGTGACATAATTTTTATATAATAACATTATTCGACCATTTTTGCAATTTAAATTTACTTTGTATAATACGGAGTTTCAAGTACAGTCACTCTTGGGTCCAGATTATCTGACAAATATCCCTTTATAAAAAATAGTTCACTTTCTTGCTTTGAAAATCTATTTTCTAAATTATCCATTCTTATTTCTACTTTATCTATTTTTTCACCCAAAAAACTAATATTTTCTGAAAGCAAGCATATTTTATCTTGAGTATACTCATTTACCACCATGAAACTGGTGTGCATTTGCTGCATTTTATCATCTATAATGATTTCAAAATCTGATTTCATTGCAGAAAATTTACTATCTATACTTTCTTCTATTTTAACAAACTTATTATCTATACTTTCTTCTATTTTAGAAAATTTTACATCCATAACATTTTCAAGCTCTGTTTTAATAACAGTAAACTTACTATCTATAGTTTTTTCTAGACTATTTGTAATTTCTAATAGGAAGGATTTTTGTTCTTCTTTGTTCATGTATTTGAAAGTATATATTTTTATATTTAAAATACAAGTTTATAGTAAATCTTTTTTTACAAAAAGCTCGAGCTGTTTTGAATACTCTTTCAAACCTTGTAAGTCTGGTCTTGTGCTTATAAAATTGTAGATTTTTGTGTTTTGCCAGAAAGACAGATCTAGAAAACCAAAGTTTTCTGTATTTATTCCTAAATTTTTAAGTATATTATCTATTAAATTTTTTTCTGTAAGACTAACACTCCAAGAAATTGCTTGATTTAGGTCATCTTTTTCATCTAAATAGTCATTGTAAGATTTTAATATGAATATCAAACAGTATATTCTCTCTAAAAAATCCATATCTGCAGGATCTTTTTCTAAAAAATCAAAAGTTTTTATGGGTAAAATATCAAATTTCATCTTTCGCAGCATACTCAGTGCCGGTTCAAATATTTGAGATTTTAAAGATCGGCCGGCACTTATACCTCCATGATCATATAAAATATACAATTCTCTAAAAACCTCAATTAGTTCTTTATTTTTAAGGCTTTCTGCGTTGTTTTTTTCTAAACTCATAGCCAAAATAGTTTAACATAAAAAATCTTATACCCGCTATCCCCATAGTTATCCCCATAGTTTTTTTTGAAAAATAAGCTCAAATTTAAGTTTTGCACAAAAAATTTTATAAAAAAATGAGTTTGATAAAAATTAAAGATAAAAATATGTTTTTATGATTTTTTGTATCAAAAGTTTTAGTGTATACTAGTGTTTAATATGCAAGAAAAACAATGCTGGGAAATAGTTTTAAGTGAGCTGGGACAAAACTTATCTAAGGCAAATTTTCAAACTTGGTTTGCAAAAACAGAGCTTTTTAAGGTGGAAGACGGCGAGGCACATATAGCCGTGCCAAATGATTTTGTAAAAGGTTGGCTAGATGATAAATATAAAATAAAGACATTGGATATAATGCGAAATCATATTCCCTCCATAAGAAGTGTAATATATGTAGTAAAAGACATGAAAAAAGACGAAGTAACTGAGCAAAAACCAGCACTTTATGAAAGAATCTCGCAAGCCTTGCCGCTAGAGCTACGTGAAGACGGCCTAAATCCAAAATACACTTTTAAATCATTCATTATTGGCTCTTTTAATGAGCTGGCCTACGCCGCCTCTCAAGCTATTATAAAAGCACCTGGTATGGCTTATAATCCTTTATTTATATATGGAAATACAGGACTTGGTAAAACACATCTTATACAAGCCTCAGGAAATGCTATAAGAGAGAATTTTCCAGAAAAGAAAATATTATATACCTCTATCGAGAGATTTTATAATGATTATGTAAATTTAACCCAGCAAAATAAGGCAAATTTCTTTAAAGATAAATACCGCAAGTATGATGTACTGATGATTGATGATGTACAGTTTATCTCTGGCAAAGACCGTACCCAGGAAGAGCTTTTTCATCTTTTTAACATGATGCAAAACGAAAATAAGCAGATTATTTTTTCTTCTGATAAACATCCAAACATGATAATAGGTCTAGAAGATCGTTTAAAATCAAGATTTAACTCTGGTATGGTGGTAGATGTGAGCAATCCCGAGTTTGAGGCTCGTTTTATGATAATGCGTGAAAAAACAAAGGATTTTCGCAATTTAATAGATGACACTATCCTTTCTTTTATATCAGAAAATGTATCTGGCTCTATTCGTGAGCTTGAAGGTATTATAAATTTAATCATATGTCATTGTGAACTCAAAAAACAGCCAATACATTTAACTGAAATAAGACAACTAATTAAAAACCACATTACAGACAGGACCAGTAAGAAGCCTGAGGAAATAATAGAGCTTATTTCTAAATATTATAATAC
The DNA here is from genome assembly GCA_043778525.1 of bacterium. Lineage (GTDB taxonomy): Bacteria > Patescibacteriota > Minisyncoccia > Phycocordibacterales > UBA5272 > JBBQKQ01. The sequence goes on along the minus strand of JAYWGA010000005.1, from coordinate 253 downwards.
AAACCCAATACTTATAATTGGAAAAACCAGAAGACAAGATGTGGTCTACCCAAGACAAATGACCATCTTTATTTTGCGTGAAGTTTTTAATATAAGTTATCAACTTATTGGGGAAAAGTTAGGTGGAAGAGATCATACAACCATCATACATTCCTATGAAAAGATAAAAGAAGAGCGTACCACCAAACCACAAATCCACAAAGAAATAGAAGAAATTAGACAGATTATCAACTAATTATACACAAAGAAAAAT
>JAYWGA010000004.1:0-4583 GCA_043778525.1 bacterium | reverse complement strand
ACTGAACTTCTTAGACTCAGAGCTTATTGTCTTCACATTTTTTTCTTGGGAAAAGAATGCTTTTTTTAATACTTTTCTAGGTTTAGGAGTTTTCATTTAAAATAATCATAACACATAAAATTATTTTAAGATAGCTTTGTGTGTTTTTATACTATCTAAACATTCTTCCGAAAAAATTTTTTCTAGCTTCAGATGGAAGCCCCTTAACTCCAAACATTCTAGCTACACTTTTTGAAAGTTCGTCTTCTCCACTTTCTCTGAGTTTTGCAACAAAAGTTTTTTGTACCTGTGACTAAATGTATGACTTTTAGTAATAAAAAACTAAAATACAATGTTTATACATTTTTAATATATTTTACCATATAATCTTTCTCTGGTATAATTATATCTGTACATCAATAAAATAATTTAAAACTAAATTTTATATTTGTTTTTACCTTTTATTGTATGTCTGCACTGTACAATTAATTACTTTTCTTAATTTAAATAAAATAAACATGATAAAAAATATTAGCCTTGGCGGATTTGCACTATTGTGGATTCTTAGTGCTCCAAAACTTCATTTTTTTTTACAGTTTATTATGTTGACACTTTGGCACTCTCCATTTCAAAACTTATATGCTCAAGTTGGTTATGGGACATACTTTATGTACTTAGTAGGAATTTTTGCTATTTATACTCTTTCAGAAACGCACAAACAAGCAAATAAAGAATCAGAACAAAATGAGATTAAAAATTTAATGAAAAACTTTGAAGGAAACGAAAATGAGGAAGAAGAAAGAAGGGAAAATAAATCAATTTTAAATTTTTGGAGTTTTATTAGCACCGTGTCGAGAATAGTCAGTGTTTTTATTACTTATAATTTACTTTTTTAATAAAATATATCCTATTGCACACTTAGTCTAAAGTCTTATCACACAAAAAGAAAAAGTCCTTTCGGACTCTTTACTTCTATCAGGGTGCTCCCAGTAGGAATTGAACCTACGACCCTCTGCTTAAAAGGCAGGTGCTCTACCAACTGAGCTATAGGAGCATGCTTACTATTATTTTATAGCGTGTTTGTCACAAAAAGTGATGTTTAATATTATAACACAAAGTCCTACCAATTCAAAATCCATTTTTCTATCAAAGTGCCTAGATTGGCTCCGCCACTGCGAGACTGCGCATGTGTCTCTATCAGATCAAAATAAGTCTTTTGCAAATCCTCCAAAGTTCTACCTTCTATGTTTTTATTTGTACTGCTCCAGCCGTACTGCTTTAGCCCAGAAGCCTCGTCAAAACTTTTCATATTTCGTGAGATGAGTGCAGTCTTGCAAGCATAAATAAGACTGCCATGTAGTTTATTCATCTCTCCTTCGCCCAGTATTTCTTTTTCTTTTAAAAATAGTATCCAAGCATTTTTCTTGTCTTTCTTTTGCACTGCATTTACTAAGCCCGCCGGGAAATCTGTTTTGAATTCATTTTTTATTTCTATTATTTTAAAGCCCTCTCCTTCAAAAAAATCTTGAAAGCCCTTAGTCTTGCCCCAAAATAAAAATACATCATTGGATTTTTCGCAGGCTTTTAAAATTCCTGAGTTTAGTGTCTGCAGATATTCTTCTTTGGCACAATTTACAAAAAAATAATTTACCTCTGCAAAAAGTGAAAACTCTTCAGCTAATGATATTATTTTTTCGCTTGCATTTACATCAGTAAAGCTTTTAAAGTTTTCATATTCTTTTTTATTTTTGATAGCATATCTAAAAGCCTCTATTGCCTCGTACTCTTGTTTACTTTTATATATTTTTATCATATTTATTTTACATTTCACCCCAGGATTTGCCTGTTTTTACATTTGCTATTAGCGGTATATTTTCATACTTCATTTTTGGTTTATGCCCTTGCATCACATTTTCCATTATTTCTTTTAAGCTCTTGCCAACAGCATCTTTTAAATCTTCATCTATTTCGTAGAGGATTTCATCATGTATTTGTAGTATTAGTTTCACTTTTTCTTCCCATTTATTTTCCTTTATTTTTTTATCAAAGTCGACCATCGCCCATTTTACTATGTCAGCGTCAGTGCCTTGTATCGGTGCGTTCATGGCTATACGCTCACCTTGAGCTTTTATAAAAGTTAGACTAGAGAAAAGCTCCTGCACATTACGCCTTCTCCCGTATAGTGTTTCTGTGTAGCCAATGTCTTTTGCCCTTTCTACTGTGTCCTTTAAAAATTTCATCAGAACATACATAGTACTGGTATAAGTGTCATAAAATCTCTGTGCCTCAGATCTCTCTACCTCGAGAGTAGATTTTATTGCACTCACACCCATGCCGTATATGATGCCAAAGTTCATCGCCTTGGCAGCTCTTCGCATATCTTTAGTGACGTCTTTTTCTTCCACTCCAAACATCTGCTTTGCGACTATAGTATGCACATCTAGATTATTTTGAAAGATATGCTTTAGATATGGATCGGTAGAAAGCATACCAGCCACACGCAGCTCTATCTGTGAATAGTCGGCGGCCAGGAGTAGCTTGTCCTCACTCGCTACAAAGCAGTTGCGTATAGCTTTACCCTCATCACCCTTTACTGGTATGTTTTGCATGTTTGGATTTACGCTAGAAAATCTTCCAGTAGTCGAGCCCGATTGCAAAAATGTGCTATGTATTTTACTATCCTTTTCACTGTGTATGAGTAGTGGCTCTAGATAGGTGCTAGTCATTTTTTCTTTTTCACGGTACTCTAGTATCTTGCCTATTATTTCATGCTCACCTTTTAATGATTCTAATATATCTGCTCTAGTCGAGAGGGCTCCACCTTTTGTCTTTTTTATTTTTGTACCTATTTTTAGTTTGGTATAAATTATCTCTCCCATTTGTTTTGGTGAGTTTAGATTAAACTCTTCCCCAGCAAGAACATGTATTTCTTTTATTAAAATATCTTTTTCGATATTGTATTTATTTAACATTTCTTTTAATGCATCTCGGCTCACTCGCACTCCAGTTTCGCGCATGTTTTTTAATATTTCTATTACTGGTACTTCCATATCCAAATACAGCTCAAATAGATTTTCTTTTTTGAGCTCTTCTTCGAGATACGCTAGTGCTTCATCCGCGTTTTCTTTTTTGGTTAGATATATTATCCGCTCTTGTGAGGCATTTGTCTCTTCAGAGCGTAGCATCCATATCGCCACCTTGCATTTCTCCAAGGTATTTTCATCCCAGATATTTGCCTCTACTACATTTTCAAAATCAGAAAATAAATTATCTGTATCTTTATTTTTTTTAATAAAAGTTTTTGTATTACTATCACCCAGGCTCTCTGTTTTTTCGAGTACCTTGCGCGGCAACCCCTGACTTTCTATTTTTCTTTTTATACTTATAAAATTATATTTTTCGCACAGCTCGACCACCGCGCTGCGATGATCATTAAAATTATATATAGCAAATTCTGGTATTTCTACTGGCACCTCGCAGTTTATGGTGGCGAGTGTTCTCGAAAAGATTGCGTCATCTTTGCCGCTCTTTAGTAGTCCAAAAATACGCTCCGTCACACCAAAGTCTTTAAAAGTTTTACCATTATCCTCAGCTGCGTCTACCTCTTTGTACAGATTATCTAGGCTATCAAATTTTGCCATTAGTATAGCCGCGGTCTTTTCTCCTATTCCTTTTATACCAGGTATATTATCCGAGGTATCACCACGCAGACCTTTGTAGTCAGCTATTTGTCTTGGGTGTATATTATATTTTTTAAAGACCTCCTCGTCATTATAAAAGAAACCTTTATCAGTATCTTTCTTTGCAGTGTAAACCACTACTTCATCACCAGCCACCATTTGCATGGTATCCATATCTCCGCTCACTATTATTATTTGTTTTTTGTCTTCCGGCTTTTTACTTTCATTTTCTTTTTGCAGTTTTATGACTAGTGTACCTATTACGTCATCTGCTTCATACCCTTCATAGTCGAGCATATCTATACCAAAAGCCACAAACACCTCTCTAGAAGATATAATCTGCTCCACCAGCGCGCTATCGCTGGCTTTGCGGTTTTGTTTATATCCCGCAAAAGCAATATGTCTAAAAGTCTCTTTGGGTAGATCATAACAAGATATTAGACGCTCTGGCTTTAGATCTAGTAGCATGTGATAAAGCATATTGGTAAGGCCAAAAAGCGCCCCTGTGGGTATACCCTCTCGAGAGACTAGATTTGGCATAGCGTGATAGGCCCTATGTATCAGGGCATGAGCGTCTATCAAAAGCACCCTTTCTGTCTGTGCTACTTTTTGTTTTTTACTTTTTGTTTTATCTTCTTCCATTCTACTTAAGATTATAACATATTTAAGCTATTCTAAAATCTGCGTTATTTGTCTTTCTGTTTCAGAAATATGTTTTATTTCAAAAATGATATCATATTTAATATCTGCATTTTCAGGCCATTCTATGAGTATTAAAATATTTTCTTTGGCATCCATTAAGTTTATATCTCGCAAAATATTTTTTATATCTTTTTTATTTTCTAGTCTATAGGCGTCTATATGTATTATTTTATCAAAAGTATCTCTACAAATATAATCACGGCGAATAACAAATGTAGGACT
>JAYWGA010000003.1:0-4607 GCA_043778525.1 bacterium | reverse complement strand
AATACGTTATTCCTTTTTTCTTTAAAAACTTCCTCGCTCATTACTTTTATTTTTTCATTTAGTTTTGTTTCAGATACACCTAAATATTTTTTTTCTTCCACTTTTTCAGATTCTTTTAAAGATAGTATTTCAAGTATGTCTTGCACATTTAAAATAAAATATTTTTTCGTATTACTGGCTACTACGTATCCTAGGTTTATAGGATAGAGTTTTATCTTTAGATATTCTGCTTGGGGCAAAAAGTCAGTAGCAGACAATTCGTCTATTTTAGGCTTAGCTATCTCATTTTTTATATACACTAGCACCTTGTCGTTTTTTATTTTTAGATTTTCTCTACTGTATATTTGTGACTGCAAATCATCTAGAGTAAAAGCTATACCAAGCTTTCCAGACTGTATTTCAAATTTGTTATTTGTATATTTTAGGTCTGCATTTTTAGGTAGTAAGTTTTCTTTTTCCAAAAACATTTTTATTTCTTTTTCTATATCTTGAGATTTAATATTTATAATCTTTTCTATATTTAATTCTTTATTTTTAATCACAAAATCAATACCATTTTTTTCTATTTTACTTTTTAGGTTTAATACTTGCTGCGCTTTTTCTTTGTTATAAAATGCTGCACTCAAAAATACCGCCGCTAAAAACAAAAAAGAAAAGATAAAAATACTACAAAGTATGAGCACTTTTTGTTTCTCGGTTTTATTTTTAATAAATACAGATTTTATTTTGTTTATATATTTTTTCATATTTCCTTTTCTTATTTACTATGAAATCTTTTATGTATGTCTTTCAGTTCTTTATCCGTCACATGTGTATATATTTGGGTGGTGGCTATGCTTGCATGACCCAACATTTTTTGTACAGCTCTTATGTCGGCTCCATTGCCGAGTAGATTTGTAGCAAAGGCATGCCGCAGCACATGAGGTGTGAGTTTTTTTGATATACCACACCACATAGCATACTCTCGCACAGTGCGCTCTACCGAGCGAGTAGTCAGCGAGTCTCCACTTTTTTCGCTCTGCTTATTTATTTTAGAATGTCCTACAAACATAGCCCCTGAGGTATCTGCTCTTTTGTTTAGATAGTTTTTTATAGATATTTTTGCATCAGGAGAAAAAAAGACCACACGCACTTTTTCTCCCTTACCTCGTACTGTAGTCTGGTCACTATCTATGTCTGTATATCTAGAGAGTGAGACTAGCTCCGACACACGCAGGCCAGTAGAAAAAAGTGTCTCTATCATCGCCTTATCACGCAGCATTTTTAGCTCAGCTATTTTATTGTCAGTATTACTTTCAAATTTTCCATTTCTGTACTTTTCTTCTGGAGCTTTCAGTATGTCAGAAAGTTCTTTTTTGCTTATTAAGTCTATCTCTCTTTCTCCAACTTTTGCTAGTTCTATTTGGTCTGGGTTTAGACTCTGTACATTATTTTTAGCCAAGTATTTTAAAAATGCCCGCAGCGCAATGAGATAATAATTCTGTGTTCTTTTTTTGAGCGTCTCATCATTTTTCTTTATTTGGTTTGGAGTATTGGTCTGCCTATTTAACCATAGTCTATACTCACGCATTATGCGCTCATCTATTTTTTCTGGGGTTTTTACACCGTATTTACTTTCTGCAAAATCCAAAAACCTTTTTAAATATCTATCATAATTAGCACTAGTTTTTATACTGCGACCTTTTTCTATTTCGGTATATTCGAGAAACCTAGATTTCCAATCTCGTAAATTCATATTTACAGTTTATCAGAAAACTAAAAATACTTATAACAAAGTTTTTTGTAAATAATTTCTATCTTTTCAAAAATATCGCGTGCGTTTATTTGCTTTAGACTATACAGCTCTAGCCCTTCCTTTTTATACTTTTGCATTTTATTTTTTTCAGTTTCGGTGTAGGCTTTCATGTTTATATTTTCTATATAGTTTTTTCTATTATTAAAATGAAAATTTATATACTCATAGCACAAATGCAGCAGGTTATATTTGTTCAACATTTCTTTTAGAGATTTTTCAGATATAGTATTTAACATATTTATTTCCGTGTTTTCCCTATTCAATATTTCGTATTCATTTAATATCAAATAATTATTTTCAGCTTGTTTATCAAAGTTTTGTAGCTTTATTATTTTCGATATTTCTTCATTTATATTTTGCTTATTATCTGGTTTTATATACAAAATATTTCCATTTTTATTTTGTATATTTTGTATATTTAAAAGCAGCTCCTCACTTTGCAATAGGTCTATGACTATGTATTTATGATTACTTAAGCTGCTATTGTGATCTACTATAGCCGCGGCTTTATTGTTTGTGTTTGCAAAGATTTGCAGTATTATGAGTTTTTCCATTACTTAGTATTTTAACATAATTTACTACTACATTTTTACTATTTATTTTTTGGACAAAATGCATATTTTATGCTATATTATAAAAGCTTTTGTCACTGCTGTGGCAAGGGCATATGGTGGCTATGGTGTAATGGTAGCACAAAGGCTTGTGGTGCCTTTAGCTCGGGATCGATACCCGATAGCCACCCCAGAAAAATTATTGTAAATTAAATAATGCAGTCCATGAGTAACCATTTTTGCCCTTTCTGTGATTTTGAGAGTAGAAAATTAGATTTTCTCCTTGAGGAGACCGAAAGCTTTAGGATAATTGCTGACACCCACCCTCTTTGTGAGGGGCATATTCTTATTATCCCCAAAGATCATATTTCTTGTGTCGGAGAATATACAGATGAATTATTTGAAGAATTTAATTCTATTTATCAAAAAGTCCAAAGCTTTATAAAAAAAGAATACGGCAAAGTGAGCACTTTTGAGCATGGTAAAATAGGCCAGTTTGTTTTTCATTCACATATGCATATTTTACCTTTTGATGGAGAGCCTGACGAAATAATAATAGAAGGAGTAGAAAATATAAAACTCATTAAAAGTGTTTCGGAATTAAAAAATATCTTTCAAAAAGATGGTCAGTATTTATTCTTTTCAATTGAGGTTAATAATTGGATTGTAAATACTGATTTGGGATTTCCAAGATTCTTTAGAGATAGATTTGCAGAAGCCATGAATGCGCCTCGGCGCAAAGATTGGAAGCAAATGTCTCAAAATAAAGATCTAATGGCAGAAGCTAAAGCAGAAAATGAGGGATTGTTAGAAAGGTGGTATAATGAATAAAAAATAAATACAAAAAATATGGACCTAACAATAAATGTGGAAAATGTAATTTTGAATATAAAAGTAAATGTTATTATTAAAACGGTAGGAGGTGTGCTACTTGAAAAACATGAAAACAAAAGCTATCTCTTTTTGGTGGGTGGTCGCATGAAGGCAGGGGAGTCTTCGCTAGAGGCTGTGCATAGAGAGGTGATAGAGGAGACTGGTATAAAATTAAAGAATGCTAAATTTATAACTGTAATAGAGAATTTCTTTGATGTTAAAGAGGGAGCATTTCAAGAGATATCTTTCTTGTATGAAGGGGAGCTCGAGAGTGAGTTTGTTTCAGCGCCCGGTATAATAGCAATACCAGAGTCAGAAATAGCTGACCTAGATATAAGACCAAATATTATGAAAGAAATACTTTTAAATAAAAGCGAGCAGACAAACTATATCGTAAAAGGTGTTTAGTTTTAATAAATAGTTTCTTTTTGATTATTTGTAAAAGGTAAATTTAAATCCTTGTCTAACATATTGTCTGTATTTTTTTCTGTTTTAAAACCATCTTGACCTAGGGGTACAAAATATTTATACATTTCATTTGTGTCAAAAGGTTTTTTGTATAAAAAGTCTCTTGTCTTTGGATACACTTCAGCTCTACCCTTTACAAAGACATATTGAAAAGTGTGTAAAAAACCATTCATAGATCTAAAACCTTCTATGGATCCTATGTAATACATGGACCATATTCTTTTAAATTTTTCGTCAAAAAGATCTGGATTTATCGCATGTATTTTATCCCAATGCTCTAGCATTTTAGACAGCATTACTTCCATTGTATTGGCATAAAGAAAATGAGTCTCTTCTAAGTCTACTAAATTTAGATCGTATTTTTCTAAAAGCTCTAATACCTCACTCATAGTAGGGAAGTAGCATCCACGCCATATGTATTTCCCAATTATGTATTTTGTGTAAGAATTATTTATTTGTCCGACATTTGTTATTAGTCCGATTCCGTTTGGCTTTAGACACTCTGATATGTTTTTTATCCAGTCCTCCAAACAGTCTTTTCCAGCATGTTCTAAAACACCTAAAGAAACATACTTATCATACTTCTCTTTTTCAAATCCTAGCTCCCTACAATCTCTATTTTCATTTTTAATTTTATTTTCTAAGCCCATTTTTTTTACTCTACTTTCAAATATTCTATTTTGCTCTGGTATAAGTCCATAATTTGTCACATCACATCCGTATTTATCAGCCATCAAAAGTGCCATAGTACCCCAAGCACTCCCTACCTCGACTACTTTATCATTAGGCTTAAGTAAAAGCTTCCTACACATATAATCGTATTTTTTGTATTGTGCTTCATTTTGGTTTTCTCTCTCAGTTTCATAATATCCTTCTGTATATCCGTAAAGCTCACCAGTCATAAGGTGAAAAAATTCTGC
>JAYWGA010000002.1:0-4762 GCA_043778525.1 bacterium | reverse complement strand
TTAAAACCTCGAACAGTTTCAAAATTACCCAAAACATAACTCCAGTGAAAAGCATGCTCAAATTTACTTGTAAAATAAGTAAAAGCAAATCTTTCTGGACTAAGCCCAGACTCTGCATTAGGAAGATCTCTTGTCACCCCGTGATAGACAACCATAGGTTCACCTGTTTCTGGATAAACTACTTTACTAGAATTTTCTTTATCTGAAACCCAATCTCCAAACCAAGCTTTAAACTCAGCTGTGCGAGTTATTTTTACCAGATCTTCATTTGGAAGTTTTGAGATCTCACCATTTGGAGCTAGTATTTTACCTTCTTTATTTTTTATTATTGGAGGTACAAAATCTTCATCTTTTTTATCTTTTATTTCTGCAAAACATTTTTGCCAGAGATCAAAAGAATGTGTTTCTGTTTTATTGCTAGGTGCTTTATCGAAAGTCATATTTAAAGTTTATCATCTTTTTCAACAATCGTCATTTTTTATAAAATAAACTACTTGCATTTAAGAAATACTAGTAGTATAATATAGACAAATAAGTAAGACCCCTCTAAGGGTAGGCTTCAACGAAGCCTGCAAATTCCCTAAGGGGCTTTATTTTTTTAAATATTCTATATTTTTTAGTTTTTCTAGATAAGAAAAGTCTTTGTACTCCAATGATCTGAAAACTGACCAAGATACGAAATCAGCTATTTGCAGTCCTTTTGAATTTATGGGAATAGTCTGATCTATGTCCATACTTAAATCTAAAGATATTTTATTTATTTTCGCAAAAGTAGTTTTCCTTCTATCTCTTTGGGCTAAGATTATTTTTTCTACACCCTGTTTACTTAAACTTAAAAATAAACTTTCTATATTTTTAAAATAGTTTTTATCATTTTGTACCAAAACTTTATATTCAATTTTATCTAATTCTTTGATTATGGCTTTATGTACTTTTTCAGTGTCTTTGTTTGCGTGAAGCTGATTTGATTTGCTTTTATTTTTGATTTTGGTTCTAAAAACTTTTCTAGCTATTCTTTCTAAGGAAATAGTATCCGAAACAATAATAGCTGTAAGGATAAAACTTTTTGAAGATTTTTTACTAAGACCAGTATCGCCAGATTCATCTATATACGCAATCATATTTTAATGTCCGCTTTTTTGTCCTTTTTCTTTTACTACCAGTAAGTAATACACAGATACGAGACATCCAAGGACTAGAGTCTGTATCACAGCAACCATAAGATCAAAACCAAGCCAAAGCGCAGGCAGCCCAAATGCAAACATACCGGTGAGTATAGCTAAGAGTATTTCTCCTGCAAACATATTTCCAAAGAGACGCAGCGAGAGGGAAATAATTTTTACTATTTCTGATATGAACTCCAAAAACCCTACAAACAGCTCGATGAGTGCCATAAAAAATGCCCCCACGCCTTTGGTCGTACTTTGTGCCAAATGCTTTAGCGGGAAAAATCTAGAAAAGTAGCCAAAGAAGCCCCAGTTTTGTATACCAAAAACTTGTATTGATAGCACTATAGCTATCGCAAGGCCGAGCGTAGTATTTATATCCGAAGTAGCCTTTCTAAAAAGTGGTACCAGATGTCCGTTTTCACTCCATAGGATTTGGTTTATTATCGGAAATGAGCCGACTATATTTATAAACCCTACAATAAAAAATACTGCAGTAATCGGGAAAAGTAGCTCGGCTGCCCTGTGATCTTTGCCACCCGAGAGTGACTTTATTAGATTTTCAATTTTTTCAAAAAGTATCTCTACTAAAGACTGGAAAACTCCTGGTATGGCTTTAAATCTAAAGAAAAAGAATATAATAATAAAAAAGGATACGGTCGTAAACCATAAAAAGGTAGTACTATTTGCTATCGGCCATGAGCCTATATAGCCGAGTATATCAGCTTTAAAGCCAGGAATATGCGGATGCGGGAAAAATATTTCTTTCATTTTGTATTAAATCTAAAGTAGGGTCTATTATACCTTAAAACTGAGGCTTTGAAAATATGGACAAGGGCTTTCAAATTTGCTTTAATATAAGTACAAATTATTTGCCATAAATAATTTTTATTAAACCATAAACACAAATATTATGTCAGAAAACATACAAACTCACACAGAGCATAAAAGCGAAAATGTAAACATGAGCAAAAAAACTTTGTACATCTGTACAGGTATTATTGCTCTTGCTATCATTTTTTATCCTGTGGTGCTTCTTTTATTATCAATACTAAATGCTAAATTTCCTTTTTAATTTTAAAATTATATGACAAAAAATAAAAGTCAAAGAAAGTACATAATAGCGGCTAGTGTTATAGCCCTTGCAATACTTTTGCAGCCGCTGTCTCTTATAATGACCCAAAACCATCTATCAGATAGACTGGCTGCCATGATACTAGGCGAAGAAAAACAAGCTGGAAAAGTAGAAACAAAAGGTAAGACAATAGAGCTAGGACTAAACCCTCATATAAACGGAGATATAAATGCTGAAATAGTGCTGGTAGAATACTCAGATTTTCAATGCCCATTTTGTCAAAAATTCCATGTGACTACCCAAAATATTTTAAAAAATAGTAATGGTAAAGTGGCTTTGGTTTATAAGCATTTTCCACTTGAGTTTCACCCAGAAGCCTTGCCTGCAGCTATCGCTAGCGAATGCGTCGCAAAGCTAAGTGGCGCCAAGGCAAATGAAAACTTTTTTAAATTTGCCGATGCTGTATTTAGTGGTGCTGCAAAGCTAGATGCGCAAGGATATCTAAAGCAAGCTGGTCTACTAGGACTTCAAGCTGCTGCATTTAATACATGTATCGCAGACCCAGCTACAAAGAAAATAGTAGAGCAAAACCAAGCCGAAGGTGCTGGCCTCGGAGTGCAAGGTACACCAAATACATTTATCACAAAGAAAACTGAAAACGGTTTTGAAATACTAGATAATATAAATGGCGCTCAGCCTGAAGCTGAAGTACAAGCTTTAATAAATACTTATCTTAAAAAATAGACCCCTTCCGCCCTATCGGGCACCTTCCCCAAGGGAAGGACCTGCTTCCCTTGGGGAAGCTCCGCAACGCGGTGAAGGGGTAAAGAAAATAAAACTCTAGCAATAGAGTTTTATTCTTTTGTAAATTATTTTATAGATTTACAAGTTTGTTATTTTAATAGAGCTATTTATTTGGGCTACTATTTCCTTTTTTTGACTTTCTATATATTTAAAATTTCTCTCACTAAAATTTGTGTACGTATCCTTTTCCCAATAGCCTAGATGTGAGAGTATGTTTAGTATAATAATTATTTCTATAATCTCTAGATCAAAACTTTTATCTACTATGTTTTCTAAATAATCGAGTCCCAATATAATAGAGTCAAACATATCAGCGTGCTCTACCTCACCCAAGACTACCCTCTTTAAAAATGACACAATGTGCAAATACACATTTCTTTTTTCTACGCTTTCAAATATTTTTGTATAGACCTTTTTTTCGAATACTCCTGTGAGGCGTCTTACCTCTTTTCCTTCCACAAAATCAAAGTTTGCCTGTGTGCCGATATTTAATGAGCTACGCATCTTGGACTTTTGCTCGCGTACACCCACCGCAAAAAGTGTGATAATGCCGAAATGTGGCGTCAGTAGCTGTAAGATTTTACCTGCCTCGCCGTATTCATTACTGTCCATTATGAGTCCCTCTGTCTGATGTATTTGATGAGTCATAAAATGCTACCAAGAAGAAGACGAGCCACCACCACCTGAAATGCCACCACCAAAACCTCCAAAACTATCATGTGAAGATGAAGTCCATGAGGATCCACCCGGTGCCCAAGTACCACCCGACCACCAAGCTGGTGGATTTGAAAGATCAAAGTGACTTAGCTTGTTTCCAAAATGCTTTGACACTAAATAGTCCACTGCGAGGCCTAATAAGATAAGAGCTCCAAAAAGTATTTCGTAGATGAGCGCAAAGCCAAAGAAGGCAATAATGATAGCCCCAAAAGAAGCCCCTATCACTCCACCCAACCACCAGGATTTGCTGCGAGCCAGCACCGCGAGTAGCCACTGCAAAATAGCAAAGCCAAAGAACAACATAAAGAAAATGAGATTTATAAAAATATCTGCATTATTTATCCCATTTTTTTTTGGAGCTACGAAGCCTGCTGCGAGTGCCGGATCCTCTAGTACCTTTATGATGGTGTCCACTCCATTTTCTATGCCTATATCATAGCGAGCATTTTTAAATTCAGGTTTTACAACGCCCTCGAGTATGCCCGATGAGACACCGTCGGTGAGGGTCGACTCTAGGCCGTAGCCTGTTTCTATGCGCATTTTTTTATCTTCAATGGAAACCAGCAGTAGCGCGCCAGTATCTTTTTCTTTGTCACCTATACCCCACTTTTCAAATAGTCTAAAGGCGTAGTTTTCTATATAGTCGCCATTCATATTTTGCACCACCACTACCGCTATTTGATTGCCTGTTTTTTCAAAATGATTTTTTAGCTTTGTATTTAGCTCAGCTTCTTTTTCAGCTGACAATACATCTGCATAGTCATTTACATAATTTGTGTAGACCAAATCTTCATACTTTTCGGCAAAAGAAAAAGAAAAAATGCTAAGAAAAATAGAAAAAATTAAAAAACAAAAAACACCTATTTTGAAAGTGCTTTTTGTTTTCATAAAATTAGAATTCTAAATTAGGTGCTATTTGTGGAGCATTTTTTACTTCTTCATTTTTTATTTCAAAGAAAGTTCTTTTCGAAAACCCAAAACTGCTGGCAAAAAGATTGCT
>JAYWGA010000001.1:0-4823 GCA_043778525.1 bacterium | reverse complement strand
ATAATTTCTGGTTTTAATATTTTTTCTACTCTACTATCTATACCTTCATAGCGGCCACAAATCATTATTATATGCTTATATTTTTTAGCATATTTTTTAGCTATTATATTTGTCAGCTTTTCTCCAGCTGGTTTAAATAATATTATTTTAATGGTTGCCTTTGCTTCTATTTTTTTTGCTGTATCTTTTATTTTCTCTTTTATACTTTCTACACATTTCAAAAAAGGCTCTGCATTCATCAGCATGCCGGGCCCACCACCATACGGCTTGTCATCTACTCGGCCATGCTTGTCATCGGTATATTCGCGCACATCATAAAACTTAAACTCTATCAGGCCCTTCTCTTGCGCTTTTTTGAGTATAGACTCCTGCGTGTAGGACTCCACCATTTTTGGAAATATACTGACTATGTGAAAAGTTGTCATGTTTTTTATTTTAAATTTATTTTATTTTCTAAGCTTGTCATATTCCTCTACTGTCATATTTATATCCCTCAGTATCTGGCGTAGCAGCCCTGGGCCCAAATCTTCTTTACCATGCACAGGTATTGTAGTTGTTTTTTGTGTGGCTTTATTTATCAAAAAATTGTGACTACCATTTGTACGCAAGGTTTCAAATCCATTTTTTGTTAAAACATGTATTAGTTTTTTACCAGATATAAGTACAAGTTTTGGCATAATTAGACTTTATACATTTTCTAATTGATATACAGATACAAAATTATTTATTTTAAAATTTTTCTTGAAGAAAGTTTTTTCTACTTCCAAAGAAAGCTTTGCAGCCTCCTCCAATCTTTTATATAGCTCGGCAATAGTCTTGGCTTGGGTATAGCAAGACCTAAGAGAAGGTATGTATCCCACATAATATCCCTTCTCATCTTTTTCGATTATTGCTATTAAACCTTTTGTTTTCATAAATACATTTTAACACAAAAATTAAAAAACAAAAGCCCCTAAGGGCGTCGTGTGCCACTTTAGGGGTTTTGTATCTTTTATGATTAAAGATATAATTATTTTTTCCTTATAAAATAATTATCTGTTATTAAATAGCCAGCTTCTTTTATTATGTGTAGTATCGATATCTTTGCAACGTCACTTGGTATGATCAATTCTTTAATATAACCTACAAAACCTTGTGTACTAGGTAAAAAGTCTTGCAATACATACTGTACAGATCCGTTTATTTTATCATATTTAATTATAAATTCTGAGGTTGTACTACTCTTGTAATCATTTCCCACAAAGTAAGAAACCCCAGGTGTCACAGTAGCTGAATCCATAATCCATTTAGCATCGCCGCTACCTTTTGTAAGTATATCTACCCTAGCGGCTTTACCAGTACTCCAGCTAAAAGCAGGAAATGAAGAAGAGGCTGCTGTAGTACCCCAAGCACTGTAAGTAAAGTTATTTGGTTTATTACCGCCTGATTCTAAATCTTTATTTTCAACAACATTAACGGGAATATCTTTTACTGAGAAAGACCTTAGGGAAAACTCATCCAAGTCAAGATTTCCCACCCTCTCAAGTAAATTGAGTATCGAAATACTTTTTGTAGTCTGTCTAGGTGTTATCGTGGCTGTATAATTTTGCCAGTTTGAGCTAGGGGCAAGATCTGCTAATTTTGAATGTGTAAATGCTCCAGCGGCATCTACAAATCTTACAACTGCAGAAGAAGTTGCATTGCCCTTGTATTTAAAAGAGTATACATAGGTACTAGTACTGACTACTGGTATGTAGTCGAAAAGCCACTTTACATCCCCTGAGGTAAAAGATGTGACATTTATATTTAGTTTTTTATTGCTATCAAATCCATTAATTTGATCATAGTTTAAAGTACCTGTATTTATACCCCATTTATTTTTCAACCACTTATGAGGCATATTTACTACAGTTGTACTGGATGTTTCTACAGATGAATTTTGTATAAGATTTTCTGAATATACCGCAGTATTTACAGTCTGAATTGAGGTTGTAGCTGTAGGGGTAGCAGTTGGTATAAAGAAAGGATCTACATAGTTTGGATTATAGGCTGCAAAGAAAAAATCATCCGTGGTCAGAGTACCTGGCCTATCTATTTCGTGCATAATAGTTAAATTTTTTGCATCTTCGGGTGTGGTAAATGTAAATAATGTTTTTTTCCAATCTGTTGAAGACGCTGTAGTTGTAGCTTTTATATACCTCTTTGAGCCGTCAGCCAAAGTATAGTTTAGTATATAATTTGTATCTGTATCCGACTTATAATAATCACTATATGTGTAGGCAAGATTTGGTCCGACGGGCAATGCTGTAAAATGCCACTTCATATAACCTTCTGGAAAGATAAGACTACTTAAAGTAACTTTAAGGGCTTTTAATCCTGTGCGCCCCATGACAGGATAAGAGAAGAAGCCTGATATTTTATAGCTATCATATACCCAATCTAGTGGACTATTTATCTCCTGATTTAATGCAGGGTCTGCAATCTCTACAGATGGGTTAAGGATTTGATTTGTAGTACTTGCTATATTCTCATTAAAATTTAAATTTGTGCTTTTAATAGAAGTAAGGCCATTTGAATCTTTTACAGTTAGTTCTAGCTCTATAAAAACATTTACATCTTGATGGTCTCCAGTATTTATAATCATGGTACTACCTGTAGCGACCTGTATTATGTGGGTGTGAGTATTGTGATGCAAAATATATCTCCAAGAATAAGAACTCTCGGGTATGGCGCCATCCTCTAAATCACTAGCAAAAGCACTTGCTGTTATGCTTTGATTGTTTGCATAAAGCACTCCATTCGCTGGCTTTATATAAATAATTTTTGGAGCTTGATTTCCTGCATCTATTGAAATATTTTTAATAGTTACCCCTCCCACACCATCAGACACTGTAACGGATACGTTTTTAACTCCTGGAGTTGTAAAAACATAATTTGGGTTTTGAATTGTAGAGGTGGCACCATCGCCAAAATTCCAAACATAGCCAAGACTATCTCCATCTGGATCTGTAGAAGTCGCTGTAAAATTTACGCTTAGAGGTAGAGTACCACCATTTACATTTGAAGATACAGAAACTATTGGTGGACGATTACCAGTATTTGATATTATTTTTCTAATAGAGCCATTATAAATAGATATAAAATAAACAATACCATCAGGACCTGTAACGAAGTCCACTGGACCATTTGCATCTGTCATTTCAAAATCTTCTACCGAGACTAGCTGGTCTCCAGTGTTCGATAAAATAATTTTTTTAATCCAATTTTGAGCATAATCTCCTATAAACATAGTATGCGGTGCATCTGCAGTATAGGCATTAGGCCTTATAAAAGAACCACCTATAATTGCACCTCCATAAGGAGCAATGTGTGTATAAGAATAAAAAGGTAAAGTCTGTGTTGCTGGCTGCAAACAATTTAGTCCACTAGGTGTTTGCACCGAACCTTCATAACATGGCCACCCATAGTTTTCTCCAGGATTAATTTTATTTAACTCTTCATAAGTCGCAAGGCCCACATCTCCAACATATATAGTATTTGTTATCGGGGAAATATTAAATCTAAAAGGGTTTCTAAATCCAGTGGCATAAACTTTAGACCTATTAGAGTTTGGATTACCGTCAAAAAATGGATTATCACTTGGTCCAGTACCATCTTTATTTATTCTAAATATTTTTCCAGATAAAAAATCTGGATCTTGCACTCTTAAAGACACTGGATCTGGGTATGCAAAATTTGCACCGTCTCCCATAGACGCGTACAGTTTACCATCAGCACCAAATCTAAGTGCACCCACAGAGTGGCTAGAGGAATCGGAATATATACAGTCAGTACCTGTTGCAAAATTTGCGCACGAAGGATTTGTTGCACTTCCACCCACAGTTCCCATTAAAACTAATTTAGTATTTAAATCGACAGTATCACCTACCACTGCATAGCGTACTATTCTAGAAGTTTTTGTTCCAGAAAAATTTGACCCTGGGGTATTTTCATAAACATACATAAGGTAAATATACCCATTTATAGAAAAGTCTGGATCAATAGTTAGGCCAAGCAATCCTCTATCGCCATAACTATTTATATCTGTTAGGCTTAAGAGTGGCTGGACTATTAAATTGCTATTTTTTATAATTAAAACTTTTCCAGCTTTTAATGCTACAAATATTCTTCCATCAGGAACTACAGCCATAGCAGTGGGGGCATCCAGTCCAGATACTATGGTTTGTATCTCATATCCCGCAGGAGGTGCTGCAAATAAATTACCAACCGTTAAGAGTAGAAAGGTTAATAATAGGATTATGGTTAAATTAATTTTTCTCATGTGATATTTTATTATGTATAATACAATAAAGCTAATCAGAAAGCAATTATCGACAATACAAGGGTTTAAAAAACAAAATCCCCAATGGGCGTCGTGTGCCTCAAAGGGGTTTTGTATCTTTTATGATTAAAGATATATCTAGTGTATACAATTTAAAAATAAATGCAAGTGTTTTTAAAAAAATAAAATGTTTTTATTCTTCAGCACGCACTGGCTCATTTATTTTTAGGTTTACTCTAGCATTTTCTTTCATCCCGACTATGCGCAAAAGCGTACGGATGGCTTTGGCAGTATTGCCTTCGCGACCTATTACTTGGCGCATATCATCTGGATGTACATCTAATGATAATAGGACTCCCATCTCGTCTACCGTGCGATGTACTACTACATTTTCCGGATGATCCGCGAGAGACTTTATTAAGTTTTCTAAAAAGACTTGGGCATTACTTTCAGTCATAAGTGCTTTTTTACAAAGTTTTATTTTAGATAATTTCAATCAAAGATATTTTGCGTTTTATAAAAC